>CALIDR010000250.1 GCA_938022295.1 uncultured Burkholderiaceae bacterium | reverse complement strand
AGCGTCGTGTGCAGCGACTGGTAGCCGTTGGCCTTCGGGATCGCGATGTAGTCCTTGAAGCGCCCGGGCACCGGCTTGTAGAGCTGGTGCAGCACGCCCAGCGCGGTGTAGCACTCGAGCACTTCACCGACGACGATGCGGAAGCCGAAGATGTCGCTGACCTGCGCGAAGCTGGTGTGCTTCTCGCGCATCTTGCGGTAGATCGAGTAGATCGTCTTCTCGCGCCCGCCGATCTCGACCTTCAGCCGCGCCTTCGCGAACGCCCGCTCGACGTCCTTCTGCACGCGCTCGACGATGTCGCGCCGGTAGCCGCGCGAGCGCTGCACGGCCTTCGTCAGCGCCGCGTGGCGCCACGGGTGCAGGTGCTGGAACGACAGCTCCTGCAGCTCGCGGTAGACCTGGTTCAGCCCCAGGCGGTGCGCGATCGGGGCGTAGATCTCGAGCGTCTCGCGGGCGATGCGGCTGCGCTTGTCGGGCGCCATCGCCTCCATCGTGCGCATGTTGTGCAGCCGGTCGGCGAGCTTGACCAGGATCACGCGCACGTCGCGCGCCATCGCCAGCAGCATCTTGCGGAACGACTCGGCCTGCGTCTCCTCGCGCGTGTTGAACTGCAGCTTGTCGAGCTTGGTCAGGCCGTCGACGAGGTCGGCGGTGGGGGCGCCGAAGCGTTCGATGAGGTCGGCCTTCTTGATGCCGCAGTCCTCCATCGCGTCGTGCATCAGCGCGGCCATGATCGCCTGCGCGTCGAGCTTCCAGTCGGCGCACAGGCCCGCCACCGCGATCGGGTGCGTGATGTAGGGTTCGCCGCTGGCGCGGAACTGGCCGAGGTGCGCCTCGTCGGCGAACTTGTAGGCCTCGCGGATCTGCTTCAGGTCGGCCTTGCCGAGGTACGACAGCTTGCCGAGCAGGGCGGCGAACGACGCCGCCTCGGGCGTCTGCGCCGCCGGCTTGCCGATCGCCAGGCGCGGCAGCCCCTGCAGCGCGGAGGGCAGCAGGTCGGCGGCGAGCGATCGGATCCCCATGCCCTAATCTAGCAGGCCGGCCCGCGCGGCGCCGCGCCTCGGCGGATGCCCCGCCACGGGCGCCCGACGGGTCCGCCGACGGCAAGCGATGCCGGTGGCGCGAAAAAACGAACGGGCGCCCGTGGCGCCCGCGTGTCCGCCGACCGGCGCCGTCAGATCGGCACGCGGCGCAGCATCTCGAGGCCGATCTCGCCGGCGGCGATCTCGCGCAGCGCCGTCACGCCGGGCTTGTTCTTCGTCTCGACCTTCGGCGCGTGACCCTGGCTGAGCATCCGCGCGCGGTAGGTGGCCGCGAGCACGAGCTGGAAGCGGTTCGGGATCTTCTGCAGGCAGTCTTCGACGGTGATGCGGGCCATGGTGTCGGGCGATGTCGGGCGTCAGATCAGGTCGAGCGCGGCGAAGACCTGCGACTTGTTGCGCTTCTGCGCCGCGTACTTCAGGCGCTGCGAGTGCACGACCGTCTTGAGGTCGAAGAGCGCCGTCTCGAAAAGGCTGTTGATTATCACATAGTCGAAGTGGCGCGCCTTGGCCACTTCCTCGCGCGCGTTGGCCATCCGGCGCTCGATCACGTCGGGGCCGTCCTCGCCGCGGCGCAGCAGGCGCTGGCGCAGCTCGTCCCAGCTCGGCGGCAGGATGAAGATCAGCACCGCGTACGAGAACAGCCCCTTGATCTGCAGCGCGCCCTGCCAGTCGATCTCCAGGATCACGTCCTCGCCGGCGGCCAGCCGCTGCTGCAGCTCGACGCGCGAGGTGCCGTAGAGGTTGCCGTGCACCTGTGCCCACTCGACGAACTCGCCGCGGTCGATCATGCCGCGGAACGTCGGCTCGTCGACGAAGTGGTACTCGCGGCCGTCGATCTCCTGCCCGCGCGGCGCGCGCGTGGTGTGCGACACCGACACCGACAGGTGCGCGTCGAGCTCGAGCAGGGCCTTGACCAGGCTCGACTTGCCCGCGCCGCTGGGCGCGGCCACGACGAACAGGTTGCCCGGCGTCTCGGGCGGCGGGGCCGGCGCTTGCGCTTCGATCGCCATGCGGCATTCTGCCTGCGAACCCCGGCCGCTTCCGTGACAGCCGCCGCGCCGCGGCCGGTCCGGCGCGGGGCAGGGGGCGGTCAGGGCCGGCGCGCCGCGCGCGCGGCCTGCACCTCGGCGGCGCGCAGGTCGGCGGCGAGCTTGTCGAGCACGCCGTTGACGTACTTGTGGCCGTCGGTGCCGCCGAACGTCTTGGCCAGCTCCACCGCCTCGTTGATCGCGACCTTGTACGGGATGTCCAGGCAGTGCTGCAGCTCGTAGGCGCCGATCAGCAGCACGCCGTGCTCGACGGGGCTCAGCTCGCTCGTCCTGCGGTCGACGTGGCGCGCGAGCAGCGCGTCGAGCGCGGGGGCCTGGCCGATGCAGCCGTGCAGCAGGGCGTCGAAGTGGACGCGGTCGGCCTGCGCGAAGCCGTCCTGCTCGCGCATGTGCGCGTCGATCGCGCCGGCGTCCGCGCGGCCGACGAGCCACTCGTACAGGCCCTGCAGCGCGAGCTCGCGCGCGCGCCGGCGGGCGTGGCGGGGGTTGGGCCGGCCGCCGGGGCGGCGCGGCGGCGACGGCGGATCGGCACTCACAGCAGGTCGTCGAGCAGGCGCGCCATCTCCACGGCCACGCGCGCGGCGTCGCGGCCCTTGTCGGCCACGCGCGCCCAGGCTTGCGCCTCGGTGTCGACGGTGAGGATCGCATTGGCCACCGGCACGCCGTGGTCCAGCGCGACCCGCGTGACGCCGGCGCCGCTCTCGTTGGCGACGAGCTCGAAGTGGTACGTCTCGCCGCGGATCACGCAGCCGACGGCCACCAGGGCGTCGAACTCGTCGCGCTCGGCCAGCGCGTGCAGCGCCAGCGGCACCTCGAGCGCGCCGGGCACCTCGACCAGGCGCACGTGCCGGTCGGCCACGCCGAGCGCGGCGAGCTCGGCCAGGCACGCGTCGGCCAGCGCGCGCGTGACGGCGTCGTTGAAGCGCGCGCGCACGATGCCCACGTGCAGCCCGCTGCCGTCCAGGCCGGCGGTGCGGCCGGTGTCGGCGTCCTTCATGCCGTGGCCCCGGCGGGCGCGGTGCGGCTCGGCTCGCGGCCCGGGCCGGGCACGAACGCGGTCACCTCGAGCCCGTAGCCGGCCATGCTCGGCATGCGCCGCGGGCGGCCGAGCAGCTTCATGCGGGTGACGCCGAGCTGGCGCAGGATCTGCGCGCCGATGCCGTAGGTGCGCAGGTCCATCTGGCCGCGCGCGGCGGCGGTGGCACTGCCGGCGGGCAGCAGGGTGCGGCCGAGCAGCGCCGCGGCGTCGTCGCCGCAGTTGAGCAGCACCGCCACGCCGCGGCCTTCGGCCTGCAGCGCGCGCAGCGCGTCGTGCAGCGGCCACGAGTGCGGGCTGGCGCCGGCGTCGAGCAGGTCCATCAGCGACAGCGGCTCGTGCACGCGCACCGCGACTTCGTCGCCCTCGGCCCACTGGCCGAGCGTGAGCGCCAGGTGCACGCCGCCGCTGCGGTCGCGGAACGTCGTGCAGTCGAACGTGCCGGCGGGGGTGACGAGCGGGCGGCGGCCGAGCCGCTCGATCAGCGACTCGTTGTGGCTGCGGAACGCGATCAGGTCGGCGATGGTGCCGATCTTCAGGCCGTGGCGCTGCGCGAACGCCTGCAGGTCGGGCAGGCGGGCCATCGTGCCGTCGTCGTTCATGATCTCGCAGATCACCGCCGCCGGCGTGCAGCCGGCCATCGCGGCGAGGTCGCAGCCGGCCTCGGTGTGCCCGGCGCGCATCAGCACGCCGCCGTCCTGCGCCTGCAGCGGGAACACGTGGCCGGGCTGCACGAGGTCGCTGGGCTTGGCGTCGCGGGCGACGGCGGTGCGGATCGTGTGCGCGCGGTCGGCCGCCGAGATGCCAGTGGTCACGCCCTGCGCGGCCTCGATCGAGACCGTGAACGCGGTGCCGTGCTTGGTGCCGTTGCGGCTGGCCATCGGCGGCAGCTGCAGGCGCTGGCAGTGCTCGCGCGTGAGCGTGAGGCAGATGAGGCCGCGGCCGTAACGGGCCATGAAGTTGACGGCTTCGGGCGTGACGTGGTCGGCGGCGAGCACGAGGTCGCCTTCGTTCTCGCGGTCCTCCTCGTCGACGAGGATCACCATGCGCCCGGCGGCCAGCTCGGCCACCAGCTCGGGGACGGGGGAGATCATCGCCGGAATTGTAGGTGGCGGCCCCCGCGGCCGCCGCCGGCGGGGCCGGCTTCAGGCCGGCGGCAGCATCCGCTCGACGTAGCGCGCGATGAGGTCGATCTCGAGGTTCACGCGCGCGCCGGGCACCAGGGTGCCGAGCGTCGTCTGCTCGATCGTGTGCGGGATCAGGTTGATGCTGAATTCGCAACCGTCGGCGCGGTCTTCGACGCGGTTCACCGTCAGGCTCACGCCGTTGACGGTGATCGAACCCTTGTAGGCCAGGTAACGGGCCAGTTCCCTGGGCGCCAGCACGCGCAACGCCCACGACTCGCCGACCGGCGCGAAGTGGGTGACAGTGCCGATGCCGTCGACATGGCCGCTGACCAGGTGCCCACCGAGGCGGTCGTTGGCACGCAGCGCCTTCTCGAGGTTGACGACGCCAGTCGTGTCGAGCCCCGCGGTGCGCGCCAGGCTCTCGGCCGAGACGTCGACGGTGAAGCGTGCGGCGGCGGCGTCGACCGACGTCGCGGTCATGCACGCGCCGTCGATCGCGATGCTGTCGCCGACGCCGACGTCGTCGAGATAGCCCGCCGGCGTCTCGATCGTCAGCCGGCGGCCGTGCGCCTGGTCGGCGCCGAGGGGGACCGAATCGACGATGCGGCCGACGGCGGTGACGATGCCGGTGAACATCGGCGCATTGTCGCAGGGCGCTGCGGCGGCCGCCGCGCCCGGTCGTGGGCCGCGGCGCCCGCCGGGGTTTCAGAACGCGCCGCGCCCGGGCGGACGGGCGACGATGCGCAGGTCGTCCCCGATTCGCTCCACGCTTCGGTACTCGAGCGGCAGCGCGTCGGCCAGCCGGTGCAGCGGGCCGAGCGCGGCGATCTCGCGGCCGGCGCCGATCAGCTTCGGTGCCAGGTAGACGACGAGTTCGTCGACCAGCCGTTCGCGCAGCAGCGACGCGTTGAGCTTGTGGCCGGCCTCGACGTGCAGCTCGTTGACCTCGCGTGCGGCGAGGTCGTCGAGCACGGCGCCGAGGTCGACCTTGTGATTCGCGCCCGGGCGCAGCACGATCGTCGCGCCGCGCCGGCGCAGCGGCTCGGCGCGCAGCGGCTCGTCGACGGCGGCGTAGATCAGCACGTCGCCCGGCGCGTCGAGCAGGCGCGCCGAGGGCGGCGTCTGCAGCCGCGAGTCGACGACGACGCGCAGCGGCTGGCGCGCGGTGGGCACGAGGCGCACGTCCAGGCGCGGGTCGTCCTCGAGCACGGTGCCCACGCCGGTCAGCACCGCACCGGCGCGCTTGCGCCACGCGTGGCCGTCGGCGCGCGCCGCCTCGCCGGTGATCCACTGGCTGGTGCCGTCGGGCAGCGCCGTGCGGCCGTCGAGCGAGGCGGCGATCTTCATCCGCACCCAGGGCCGGCGGCGGATCATGCGCGAGAAGAAGCCGATGTTCAGCTCGCGCGACGCGGCGCCGACTTCCCCGCCGACGACGTCGACCGCGACGCCCGCGGCACGCAGCCGCGCCAGCCCCTGGCCGCCGACGAGCGGGTTCGGGTCGCCGACCGCGACGACGACGCGCGCGACGCCGGCCTCCACCAGCGCGTCGCAGCATGGCGGCGTGCGCCCGTGGTGCGCGCACGGCTCCAGAGTGACGTAGACCGTGGCCCCGCGCGGGTCGTGGCCGGCGGCGCGGGCGGCGCGCAGCGCCATCACCTCGGCGTGCGCGTCGCCGGCGGCCTGCGTGAACCCCTCGGCGGTCCAGCCGCCGCCCGCGATCACGCAGCCGACGCGGGGGTTCGGGTCGCTCAGGCCGACGCTGTGGGCGGCCAGCGCGAGCGCGGCCTCGAGGTGCTTGACGTCGGCAGTGGACAGCGGCATTCGCCGCAGTCTACGGCCGCCCGACGGCCATTCAGCGGTCTGGACGTGCCGCCAGGCGCCGAGTCCCTGCCAGCCCTAGCAGCGCGAGGCCGGTGAGCGCAAGCGTGGCCGGCGTCGGGGCGCCGTTGATACGTTGTCTGATCTTGCCGGTGTTGTCCGTGTCGCTGGAGAAAGCGAGCCTGTCGCCCGTGAAGCCGTCGTCTCCGAAGGTGATGTCGAGCACCGTGTAGAGGTCGCCGTAGAAGAAGAAGCTCGTGTCGGCCTGCAGTATGGAAAACGCTGACGCAGTCTGTGCCGTCGGCGTCGCCTCGGGCACGAACAGGCGGTCCGAGTAGACGACCGTCAGCGGGACGTCGAACGTGTCGAGGCAAGGGGGCTCGTCGCTCTCCAAGTTGGGAATGCAGAAACTGAGACCGCCGTTGCTGCCTGGAGAGCCTTCTGGCGTGCCGAGGACGTCGAACGCGGTCTTGCCAGGTCGCCCGTTGATCGTGAGGCGCCTGACCACTGTGTCTTGCTTGACCTCGAAGACGAACGGGTTCAGGAACGTGTCGCCGGTGAGACTGAGCGACCACCCGCTTCCCGAAGCCCCGCCCCCGGTCTCCGTGTCGTCGGACTGCCACGTCTTTGTCTCGCAAGTGGTGCTGCCGCCGCCCAGGACGCAGACGGTGACTTCCATCCCCGCCATGCTGGCGCCAGTGGCCGCACTGATCACCTGGTCCGTCTCGTAGTCGGTGCCGGCGATCGGGCGGACGGTGACGATGGCGGCTTGCGCCGCAGTGACGGCGGCCATCGCGGCCACCGCCAGCGTTAGTTTTCTTAGATGCATGAGCAGCTCCGGATTGCCAATCAGTGAGGCCCCGATCGACGCGCCAGCCACCTCTCGACGAGCGGGTCGAAGATGCGCTCGCTATCGAATCGAGTTTGCGATGTCGCGAAGCAATTCACGCGCCAAGCGCTGACCGAGGATCGAACTCGTTGCGCATCAAGGACTTGCGCAGACCAGCACGGTCAAGCCGGCGCGCTGGAACGCCACGTGTAAGCTGCTTCGACAACCAGGCTGCCGGGCTGGTGGCGCGGCGCAGCGCGAGCCTCAGTTTGCCGGCTGGTGATGCCACGTCCGGCCGTTGACGAGTTCGGTCGCGGGGTCGTCGTCCGGGCAATCGAACGGCACGGAACCATCACCGGCGCGAATCAAGAGGTAGTTCTGATTCGTCAGCGGGCCGGGCACGCCGCTGAAACCCTCGGGGTACGTGTAGGCACCGTAGTCGAGCGGGTGCTCGGCGTCGGGCAGCGGGTCGTGGCTGCGCCCGGTCGTGTAACGGCAGACGCGGAACTTGCCCGGGTCCGCGTCATCGCGGTCGGCTGCCAGCGGCAGGTTGCTCGACAACGGCAGGCCGACGAGCACTGCACGGCCGCGCCAGCGCGGCGGCGTGTCGGCGGGGTTGACCGGCACGGCGCAGAAATACCGCGTGTCGGCACTGCGCTGCTGGACGAAACAGCCGATCGCCACCGCTGGGGTCGGGTAGGTGCGCGCGACCTGCACCCCGACGGGGAACGGTCGTGGATCGGGTGGCGATTCGCTGTCGGCACTCGTCGGCGCCAGCGTGCCGACCGCGAAGCGCACGAACCCGGCGAGCAGGAACGCGCTCGTCGGCGTGCAGCTCGTGGCCGACGTGCAGATGCTGGTGATGACGCCGGTGAGGTTGTCGAACACCCACGAGACCGTGCCGCCCGGCGGCTGCGGCGGGACGAAGCGGCTCGTCGAGCCCTGGTCGACCGCCTCGATCGGGATCGCCGGATGCCGGCGGTGCAGGTGGCCGAGGCGTTCGCGCGCCGGCGGCACGCCGACACTGGCGGCAAGCGCCGGGGCGATCGCGGCGATCG
>CALIDR010000249.1 GCA_938022295.1 uncultured Burkholderiaceae bacterium | reverse complement strand
GGCCAGCCCGAGTTCCGCGAGATCCTGCAGCGCCCGGAGATGGAGCAGTTCCGCCAGCGCGTGGCGGCGAGCTGCCACATCGGCCCGCTCGAGGCCGAGGAGACGCAGCGCTACATCGAGCACCGGCTGAAGAAGGCAGGTTCCACCGGCAAGCCGGTGATCGAGCCGGCGGCGTTCGAGGCCATCCACGCCGCCAGCCGCGGCATCCCGCGGCGCATCAACTCGGTGTGCGACCGCCTGTTGCTGCTGGGCTTCCTCGCCAACAAGACGACGCTGACCGCCGACGACGTGGCCGAGGTCGTCAAGGAGTTCGAGCAGGAGGCGTACGTGCCGCCGAAGCCCGCCGCGGCGGCGGCCGCCGCGCTCGATGGCGAGGCGAAGGGCGGCGACGTCGCGCTCGCGGTCGACGTCGACCTGTCCCGGGTCAAGCTCGACCCGGCGCTGGCCGAGAGCATGACCCGGCAGCTGCAGCGGCTCAGCGCCGAGCAGCGGCTCGACCAGATCCAGCGCCTCGAGCGCAGTCTGCTGCGCCTGGAGCGGCTGCAGCTGCAGACGCTGTCGCTGATGAAGTCGCTCGTCGAGGCGGTGCGCCGGCCCGACGGCGCCGACGGCACCTGACGATGGCCGCGCCGACGCTGCCGGGGCCCGTGCTGTGCGTCGTCGGCGCGCGGCCGAACTTCATGAAGATGGCGCCGATCCTGCGCGCGCTCGCCGCCCACGTGCCGCCGCTGCCGACGCTGCTCGTGCACACCGGCCAGCACTACGACGCCGACATGAACGACCGCCTGTTCGCCGACCTGCGGCTGCCGCAGCCGGACGTCAACCTCGAGGTCGGCTCGGGCACGCACGCGGCGCAGACGGCGGAGGTGATGCGCCGCTTCGAGCCAGTGGTCGACGAGCACGCCCCGGCCTGCGTCGTCGTCGTCGGCGACGTGAACTCGACGCTCGCCTGCGCGCTCGTCGCGGTCAAGAAGCACGTGCCGGTCGTGCACGTCGAGGCGGGGCTGCGCAGCCACGACCGCCGCATGCCCGAGGAGATCAACCGCGTGCTGACCGACCAGGTCGCCGACCGGCTGTACACGACGGAGCGCAGCGCGCAGGCGAACCTCGAGCGAGAAGGCATCGCGCCCGGGCGCATCGTGTTCGTCGGCAACGTGATGATCGACTCGCTGCTGCACCACCGCGAGCTCGCCCGAGCGCCGGCGCAGACGCTGCGCGCGGCCGGCGTCGACCCGGCGCTGCTCGACCACCGCCACGGCTGGGGTGTGGTCACGCTGCACCGGCCGTCGAACGTCGACGATCCGGCGACGCTGCGCGGCGTGCTGGATACGCTGGCTGCGGTGGCTTCCCAGCTGCCGCTCGTGTTCGCGATGCACCCGCGCACGCGCGCGGCCGTCGAGCGCGCGGGGCTGTGGCCGCTGCTCGACCCCGCGCGCGTGGCGGTGCTGCCGCCGCAGGGCTACCTCGAGATGCTCGGCCTGACGGCGGGCGCCACGCTCGTGCTGACCGACTCCGGCGGCCTGCAGGAGGAGACGACCGCGCTCGGCGTGCCGTGCCTGACGATGCGCGAGAACACCGAGCGGCCGATCACGATCGAGCAGGGCACGAACACGCTCGTCGGCCACGACCGCGAGGCGATCCTCGGCGCGGTGGCCGAGATCCTGCTCGGCCGCGGCAAGCGCGGCCGTGTGCCCGAGCGCTGGGACGGCCACGCCGCCGAGCGCATCGCGGCCGACCTGTGGCAGTGGCTGCGGCGCACGTGAAGAGGCCGCGACGATGCACCGCCCGCCGATCACCAACGCGCTGACGATCGACGTCGAGGACTACTTCCAGGTCTCGGCGTTCGCGCCGTACATCGCCCGCCACGAGTGGGACCGGCGCGAGTGCCGCGTCGAGCGCAACGTCGAGCGCATCCTCCACCTGCTGGCCGACCACGGCACGCAGGCCACGTTCTTCACCCTCGGCTGGGTGGCCGAGCGCTATCCGGCGCTGGTGCGGCGCATCGTCGACGGCGGCCACGAACTGGCGAGCCACGGCTACGGACACGAGCGCGCGAGCGACCTGAGCCGCGACGCGTTCACGCAGGACGTGACCCGTGCCAAGGGCCTGCTCGAGGACGTGGCCGGCCAGCCGGTGCACGGCTACCGCGCGCCGAGCTTCTCGATCGGCCACCGCAACCTGTGGGCGTTCGAGGTGCTCGCGCGCACCGGCCACCGCTACAGCTCGAGCATCTACCCGATCCGCCACGACCACTACGGCATGCCCGACGCGCCGCGCTTCGCGCACCGCGTGCACGGCGACCTGCTCGAGGTGCCGGCGACGACGCTGCGCGTGTTCGAGCGCAACCTGCCCTCCAGCGGCGGCGGCTTCTTCCGCCTGCTGCCGTACCCGGTGTCGCGCTGGATGATCCGCCGCGTCAACGCCGCCGACGGCCAGGCCGCGGTGTTCTATTTCCACCCGTGGGAGATCGACCCCGAGCAGCCGCGCCTCGCGGGTATCGACGCCAAGACGCGCTGTCGCCACTACGTCAACATCCACCGCACCGAGCAGCGCCTCGGCCAGCTGCTGCGCGACTTCCGCTGGGGGCGGATGGACCACATCTTCCTCGCGCAGGGCGGCGCGGTGCCGCAGCCCGTGCTCGTGCCCAAGGCGGCCTGACCGCGATGCCGACGATCCACCGCCTCGACCCCCGCGACGCGGCCACCGCCCGCCGGTGGGACGAGTTCGTGCACGCCTGCCCGAAGGCGACGTTCTTCCACCGCAGCGCCTGGCAGCCGCTGCTGCGCGACGTGTTCCGCCACGAGACGCACTTCCTGTTCAGCGAGTCGGGCGGGCGCATCGACGGCGTGCTGCCGCTGGCGCGCGTCAGGAGTCTGCTGTTCGGCCACGCGCTGGTGAGCCTGCCGTTCGCCGTCTACGGCGGCGTCGCCGCCGACCACGAGCCGGCCGCGCAGGCGCTCGAGGTCGAGGCGCAGCGCCTGGCCGAGCGCCTGGGCGTGCAGCACCTGGAGCTGCGCCACCTCGAGCCGCGCCACCCCGACTGGCCGAAGCAGGACCTCTACGTGACGTTCCGCAAGGCGATCCTGCCCGACGAGGAGGCCAACCTGCTCGCGATCCCGCGCAAGCAGCGCGCGATGGTGCGCAAGGCCGTCCAGCGCGGGCTGCGGGGCCACCTCGACGACGGCGTCGACCGCTTCTTCGCGCTGTACGCCGAGAACGTGCACCGCCACGGCACGCCGGCGCTGCCGAAGCGCTACTTCCAGGCGCTGCGCGACACGTTCGGGCCCGACTGCGACGTGCTCACCGTCACCACTGCCGAGGGCCAGCCGGTGAGCAGCGTGCTGAGCTTCTACTTCCGCGACGAGGTGCTGCCGTACTACGCCGGCGACGCCGAGGCCGCGCGCGACCTGGCCGCCAACGACTTCAAGTACTGGGAGCTGATGCGCCGTGCCTGTGCGAAGGGCCTGAAGACCTTCGACTACGGCCGCAGCAAGCAGGGCACAGGGTCGTACTCGTTCAAGAAGAACTGGGGCTTCGAGCCGCGGCCGCTGCACTACGAATACCGCCTCTACAAGCGCGATGCGGTGCCGCAGAACAACCCCGCCAACGCCAAATTCCGGCTGATGATCGAGACGTGGCGGCGGCTGCCGATCGGCGTGGCCAACTGGCTCGGGCCGCACATCGTGCGCAACCTGGGGTGAGGCCGGACGTGCGACGAGACCTGCGTCCTGGCGCATGCCTGCCGAACGGCCGGCGCGCCGCGCGACGGCCGGGGGAGGGGCGGTGAACGTCCTGTACCTCGTCCACCGCATGCCGTACCCGCCCAACAAGGGCGACAAGGTGCGCTCGTACCACATCCTGCGCCACCTGGCGGCGCGCCACCGCGTGTGGCTCGGCAGCTTCGTCGACGACCCGGACGACGAGGCGCACGTCGACACGCTGCGCCAGTGGTGCGTCGACCTGCACCTGGCGCGCCTGCACCCGCGCAGCGCGCGCCTGCAGAGCCTGCCCGCGCTGCTGAACGATGAGCCGCTGACGCTGCGCTACTACCGCGACGCGGGCCTCGCGGCGTGGGTCCGGCAGGTGGCGGCGAGCGTGCCGTTCGACGCCACGTTCGTGTTCTCGTCGTCGATGGTGCAGTACGCCGACCTCGTGGCCGGCGTGCCGATGCTGCTCGACTTCGTCGACGTTGATTCGGCGAAGTGGACCGAGTACGCCGAGCGCCACCGCTGGCCGCTGTCGTGGGTCTACCGGCGCGAGGGCGAGCGGCTGCTGGCCTACGAGCGCGCCGCGGCGGCGCGCGCGGCGCGCTCGTTCTTCGCCACCGAGCAGGAGGCCGAGCTGTTCAGGACGCTGGCGCCGGAGTGCGCCGACCGGGTCGAGGGCGTGCGCAACGGCGTCGACGCCGAGCACTTCGCGCCCGATGCGGCGCGGCCCTCGCCGTTCGAGGCCGGCACGGTGCCCGTGGTCTTCACCGGCGCGATGGACTACTGGCCGAACGTCGACGCCGTGATCTGGTTCGCGCGCGACGTGCTGCCGCCGCTGGCGGCGCGCTGGCCGGCGCTGCGCTTCGTGATCGTGGGCCGCAACCCGGCGCCGGCGGTGCAGGCGCTGGCGGGCGAGAAGGTGGTCGTCACCGGCACCGTGCCCGACGTGCGGCCGTACCTGCAGCACGCCGCCGTCGTCGTCGCGCCGCTGCGGCTCGCGCGCGGGATCCAGAACAAGGTGCTCGAGGGGATGGCGATGGCGCGCCCCGTCGTCGCGTCGGTGTCGTGCGCCGAGCCGATCGGTGCCGCGCCAGGGCGCGAGATCCTGACCGCCGCCGACGCCGCCGGGTTCGCCGAGCACGTCGCCGCGCTGCTGGCCGACCCGTCCCGCGCCGCCGAGATCGGCCGCGCCGCGCGTGACCACGTCGTCCACCGCTTCAGCTGGCAGGCGCAGTTGCCGGCATTCGATCGTCCGTTGGCGTCGACGACGCTGGAGTCCGTCGCATGAGTGCGCTGCCGTCGCTGGGCAAGGGGGTCGGGCCCGTCACCGCCGATCCGGCGTGGGGGAGGGCGCTCGCGCTGTGGGTCGCCGTGGTGGCGTGGATCGGCTACTGGTACCGCGACAGTGCGCTCGCGATGTGGCGGATCTGGAACACGTCGGACACCTACGCGCACGGCATCGTCGTCGTGCCGATCGCGCTGTGGCTCGTGTGGCGGCGGCGCGAGGCGCTGGCGCGCCTGACGCCCCGGCCGAGTCCCTGGGTGCTGCTGCCGATGCTCGGCGCGGCGCTGGCGTGGTTCCTCGCCGACCTGGTGGCGGTCAACGCGGCGATGCAGTTTGCGTTCGTCGCGCTCGTCGTGCTCAGCGTGCCGGCGGTGCTCGGCGTGCACGTCGCGCGGGCGTTGATGTTCCCGCTGGGCTTTCTGTTCTTCGCGGTGCCGTTCGGCGACTTCATGCTGCCGCCGCTGATGGAGGGCACGGCCGACTTCACGGTCGCGGCGCTGCGCCTGAGCGGCGTGCCGGTGCTGCGCGAGGGGCTGCAGTTCGTGATCCCGACCGGCACCTGGTCGGTGGTCGAGGAGTGCAGCGGCGTGCGCTACCTGATCGCCTCGGTCATGGTGGGGTCGCTCTTCGCCTACCTGAACTACCGCTCGACGAAGCGGCGGCTGATCTTCGTCGGCGTCTCGATCCTGGTGCCGATCCTCGCCAACTGGCTGCGCGCCTACATGATCGTGATGCTCGGCCACCTGTCGAACAACAAGATCGCCGCCGGCGCCGACCACATCCTCTACGGCTGGGTGTTCTTCGGGATCGTGATCATGATCATGTTTCTGATCGGCATGCGCTGGGCCGAGCCCGACGACGACGCGTCGCGCGACGCGGGGGCCCCGCAGGCCCCGCGCCAGGGTGCCGCGGCGTCGTCGGTCGGCGGCGCGGCGGCGTGGACCGGTGCGATCGGTGCGATCCTGGTCGCGGCGGCGCCGCACGCGGCCGAGGGCGTGCTGCTGGCCGTCGAGCGGCACGACGCGCCGCGGCTGGCCGCCCTCGCCGCCCCCGGCGGCGGCTGGCAGACGGCAGCCGACACCGGGCCCGACGGGCTGCCGCGCTGGACCCCGGCGTTCCAGAACCCCTCGGACCAGCGCACGCAGGCGTTCGTGCGCGACGGCGTGCCGGTCGGGCTCTATGTCGCCTACTACCGGCAGCAGGGCGACGGCCGCAAGCTCGTCAGCAGCAGCAACAAGCTCGTCGTCTCGAGCGACAAGTCGTGGCACCGCACGGCGGGCGGCCGCAGCCGGGTCGATCTCGGCGGGCAGGCGATCGACGTGCGCACCGCCGACCTGCGCGGCGGCTCGCTGCGCGAGGAGGCGGCGCCCCCGCGCCTGCACGTGTGGCAGGTCTACTGGGTCAACGGCCGCTGGGTCGAAGCCGACCTCACGGCCAAGCTGCAAGGCGCGCTGGCGCGCCTGACCGGCGGCGGCGACGAAGGCGCGGTCGTGATCGTCTACACGCCGCGGACGGCCGAAGG
>CALIDR010000248.1 GCA_938022295.1 uncultured Burkholderiaceae bacterium | reverse complement strand
GTCAGCGGCAGCGTGCACTTGGGCAGGATCTTGAGGTCGAAGCCGCCGTCCTTCTTCTTGGCGACGTGCTCCATCAGCACGACGACGCTCTTGACGCCGGCCACGAGGTCCATCGCGCCGCCCATGCCCTTGACCATCTTGCCGGGGATCATCCAGTTGGCGAGGTCGCCCTTCTCGCTGACCTGCATCGCGCCGAGGATGCTCAGGTTGATCTTGCCGCCGCGGATCATCGCGAAGCTGTCGTGGCTGCCGAAGATGCTCGAGCCGGGCAGCGTCGTCACGGTCTGCTTGCCGGCGTTGATGAGGTCGGCATCCACTTCGTCGTCGGTCGGGAACGGGCCGATGCCGAGCATGCCGTTCTCGCTCTGCAGCCAGACCTCGATGTCCTTCGGCACGAAGTTGGCCACCAGCGTCGGCAGGCCGATGCCGAGGTTGACGTAGAAGCCGTCCTGCAGTTCCTTGGCCGCACGGGCGGCCATCTCGTCGTGGGTCCAAGCCATGTCGGGTCTCCGTTGCGTCAGGCGGCGGTCTTCTCGCGCGTCGTGCGCTTCTCGATGCGCTTCTCGGGGTTCGGGTTGTGCACGATGCGGTGCACGTAGACGCCGGGCAGGTGCACGTCGTCGGGCGCGATCTCGCCGACCTCGACGATCCTCTCGACCTCGGCCACGCAGATGCGCCCGGCCATCGCCGCGGCCGGGTTGAAGTTGCGCGCCGTCAGGCGGAAGCGCAGGTTGCCCGCCGTGTCGGCCACGTGCGCCTTGACGAGCGACACGTCGGGCACGAGCGAACGCTCCATCACGTAGAGCTTGCCGTCGAACTCGCGCGTCTCCTTGCCCTCGGCGACGATCGTGCCCACACCGGTGCGGGTGAAGAACGCCGGGATGCCGGCGCCGCCGGCGCGCAGCTTCTCGGCGAGCGTGCCCTGCGGCGTGAACTCGAGCTCGAGCTCGCCGGCCAGGTACTGGCGCTCGAACTCCTTGTTCTCGCCGACGTAGCTCGAGATCATCTTCCTGATCTGGCGCGTCTCGAGCAGCTTGCCGAGGCCGAAGCCGTCGACGCCGGCGTTGTTCGAGATCACCGTCAGGTTCTTCACGCCGCTGTCGCGCAGCGCGTCGATCAGCGCCTCGGGGATGCCGCACAGCCCGAAGCCGCCGACGGCGAGCAGCTGGCCGTCGCGCACGATGCCGGCGAGCGCGGCGTCGGCGCTGGGGTAGATCTTCTTCATGCGGGGGTCTCCGGACGGGGGACGAAGGGACATCGAGTACCGGGAAGATACTACGTAATGCGTTAAGTAGTCGTTACGTAGAATCAACTACCGCCCAACCCTGACCCCTCGCATGGACGCCGACCTGGTCCCCCGCCTCGAAGCGCTGTACAAGCAGGTCGCCGCGCCGTTCGTGCAGTCGCTCGGGCTGCGCATCGTCTCCGTCGAGAAGGACGTGTCGGTGATGGCGCTGCCGGTCATGCCGCACCTCGTGCACGGCGGGGGCGTGCTGTGCGGGCAGGCGATGCTCGCCACCGCCGACATCGCGATGGTGCTCGGCCTGGCGGCCTGGTTCGGCGGCTTCCGGCCGATGACCACGGTGCAGCTGCAGACGACGTTCCTGCGCCCGGTGCCGGCTGACACCGCCGAGGTCACCGTGACGTGCCGCATCCTGCGCTGCGGCAAGACGCTGGCGTTCGGCGAGATCGACATGACGCTGCCCGACGGCAAGCTGGTCGCGCAGTCGACGACGACCTACGCGCTGCTCTGAACGGCCGCGCCGCGAGCGCCTTGAGCCTGCCGCCGCTGGACTACCGCACCGCGTTCGACCTCGCGCCGATCGGCCTCGTGCTGTCGCGCCACCGCCAGATCGTCGACTGCAACCGCCACCTGCTCGAGATGTTCGGCGCCGAGCGCGAGCAGCTCGTCGGCCGTTCGTTCGAGGTGCTGTACCCGACGCACGAGGAGTTCGAGCGCACCGGGCAGCGCATCGTCGCGAGCCTGGACCGCCAGGGCTGGTACGCCGACGACCGGGTGATGAAGCGCGTCGACGGGCCCCGCCGTGGCGAGCTGTTCTGGTGCCACGTCTCGGGCCGCGCGCTCGACCCCGCGCAGCCGCACGCCGCGGGCATCTGGGCGTTCGAGGACCTGTCGTCGCGCCGCGTGCTGAAGACCGACTTCACCGCCCGCGAGCGCGAGATCGCGGCGCTGCTGATCGAGGGCCTGACGAGCAAGCTGATCGGCAAGCGGCTGGCGATCAGCCCGCGCACCGTCGACGTCTACCGCGCGCGGCTGATGCGCAAGGTCGGCGCCTCGACGACCCCCGAACTCGTCCACAAGCTGCTGAGCACCTGACGATGATCACCGTCCACCATCTGGAGAACTCGCGCTCGCAGCGCGTGCTGTGGCTGCTCGAGGAGCTCGAGGTGCCGTACGAAGTCAAGCGCTACCAGCGCGACCCGAAGACGCACTACGCGCCGCCCGAGCTCGCGCAGGTGCACCCGCTCGGCAAGTCGCCGGTGATCACCGACGGCAAGCTCACCGTCGCCGAGACCGGCGCGATCGTCGAGTACCTCGTCGACACCCACGGGCCCCAGATGCGGCCGCCCGCGGGCACGCCCGAGGCGCGCCGCTACACCTACTGGCTGCACTTCGCCGAAGGCAGCGCGATGCCGCCGCTGCTGATGAAGCTCGTCTTCGACCGCATCAAGACGGCGCCGATGCCGTTCTTCGCCCGGCCGATCGCGCGCACGATCGCCGACAAGGTGCTCGCCGGCTTCGTGACGCCCAACGTCGAGCGCCAGCTCGCGTTCATGGAAGGCGAGCTGACGCAGCGGCCCTGGTTCGCCGGCCGCGACTTCACCGCCGCCGACGTGATGATGAGCTTTCCGCTCGAGGCCGCCGCGCAGCGCGCCGGGCTCGATGCCCGCTACCCGAAGCTGCAGGACTGGCTCGCGCGCATCCACGCCCGGCCGGCGTACCGCCGCGCGCTCGAGCGCGGCGGGCCGTACTCGTTCGCGTCGTAAGACGCATCCGCCTTATGGTGGCGTGAATGCAGTGTCTGGCTACGGCCCTCTGCCGAAGTTGACTGTTCCCTTTGCGACGCCTGCGTAGGTTGGCGCGGCAAAGCGCTGTGCGCGCGGGCGTCGGCGCTTCACCTCGGCGGCCCGCGCTGCGCGCTGGCTGCCCTGCGCGACTCGCGCCCGTGGCCCGGCGCCGAACTCGCTACGCTCGCCTGCGGCTCGCTGCGCTCGAGCAACGGCGCCGAGTTCGATCACGAAGCGCGCTGACGCGCGCGGCCACCGGCGCTGCGTTGCTCGGCGCCTCCGAGGCGCGCCGCCGCCCGCGCGCACGGCGCTTTGCGACATCGACGAGCACTGCGAAGGCGAGCAGTGCACGCCTGCGCACGCCACCCTCGGTTGCTCTCGCGCCAGGCGGCACCCGC
>CALIDR010000247.1 GCA_938022295.1 uncultured Burkholderiaceae bacterium | reverse complement strand
TGTCACCTGTCGGTGACTGTGCCGCCGGCGTGCCCCGGCCGCCGGCCTGGGTGCCGCCGGACCCGCGCGGAGCCGTGCGGTGATCGAGGTCCACGACGTCGCGCTCGCGTTCGGCCCGGCGCGCGCGCCGGTGCACGCCGTCGACGGCGCGTCGTGGACGGCGACCGACGGCCGCATCACCGGGCTGCTCGGCCCCAACGGCGCGGGCAAGACGACGACGCTGCGCGTCGTCGCCGGGCTGATCGTGCCCGACCAGGGGCAGGCGGTGGTCGACGGCGGCGACGCCGTCGCGCAGCCGCAGGCCGCCCGCGCGCGGCTCGGCGTGCTCAGCGACGCGCGCGGCCTGTACCCGCGGCTGACGGCGCGCGAGAACGTCGTCTACTTCGCGCGCCTGCAGGGCATGGCGGCCGACGCGGCGCACCGGCGGGTCGACGCGCTGGCCGACGTGCTCGAGATGCGCGCGCTGCTCGACCGCCGCACCGAGGGCTTCAGCCAGGGCGAGCGGATGAAGACGGCGCTGGCGCGCGCGCTGGTGCACGACCCGCCGAACCTCGTGCTCGACGAGCCGACCAACGGCCTGGACGTGCCGGCCACGCGCGCGCTGCGCGAGGTGCTGCGCCGCCTGCGCGACGAACACGGCAAATGCATCGTGTTCTCGACCCACGTGATGTCGGAAGTCGAGCGGCTGTGCGACCACGTCGTCGTGATGGCGCGCGGCCGCACGGTGGCCGAGGGCACGGTCGCGCAGCTGTGCGCGCACGCCGGCACGCGCGACTTCGAGGACGGCTTCGTCGCCCTCGCCTTCGGCGGCCGGTCGTGAGCGGCGAGCGGGCGGAGGGAGCGACGCTGCGCGCGGGCGCGGTCGTGTTCGCGAAGGAGCTCGTCGACGCGCTGCGCGACCGCCGCACGCTGTTGACGGTGCTCGCCAGCGCGGTGGCGATGGGGCCGCTCGTGCTCGTGCTGCTGAGCTGGCTGGTCGCCGATCTGGAACAGCGCGCCGACGCGCGCGAGGTCGTCGTCCACGGCGTCGAGCACGCGCCGACGCTGCGCAACTACATCGAGCGCCAGACTTGGACCGTGCGCGAGGCGGACGCGGACTTCGAAGCGGCGCTGCGCGAGCGCCGCCTCGGCGACCCGGTGCTCGTCGTCGGCGAGGGCTTCGAGGACGAGCTCGCGCGCGGCCGTGCGCCGGTGGTCGAGCTCGTGACGAGCAGCGACGACACGCGCGCCGCCGCCGGCGCGTCGCGCGTCGCGCAGCTGCTCGCCGGCTTCGACCGCGAGCAGGCGACGCTGCGGCTGGCGGTGCGCGGCGTCGCGCCGGCGGCGCTCGAGGCGGTGCGCGTCGAGGAGCGCGACCTGGCCGACCCGGCGGCGCGCAGCGCCCAGCTGGCGGCGATGGTGCCGCTGTTCGTGCTGATGGCGGTGCTGTACGGGGCGCTGAACGCGGCGCTGGACACGACCGCCGGCGAGCGCGAGCGCGGCTCGCTCGAGCCGCTGCTGACGACGCCTGCGCCCAGGACGGCGATCGTGCTCGGCAAGTGGGGCGCGGTGGCCGCGGTCGGCATGGGCGTGGCGGTGCTCGGCGCTTTGAGCTTCCTGCCCGGGCAGTGGCTGCTGCGCAGCGACACGCTGGCCGCGCTGCTGCGCTACGGCGTCGTCGAGGCGCTGTGGTTCGTCGTGCTGCTGCTGCCGCTGGCGGCGGCCGCCTCGGCGGTGCTGATGGCGGTGGCGATCCGCAGCCGCAGCGTCAAGGAGGCGCAGGCGAGCGCGACGCTCGTCGTGCTCGGCGTGTCGCTGCTGCCGCTGGCCACGCTGTTCGCCACCCGCGGCGAGCAGGCGTGGCACCTGTGGCTGCCCGGGCTCGCGCAGACGACGCTGATGATGCGGGTGCTGCGCGGTCAGGCGCCGGCGCCGGCCGACGTGGCGACGACGCTCGCCGTCGCGGCGGCGGTCACCGCGCTCGCCCTGTGGGCGGTGGCGCGGGCGCTGCGCGGGGCGGCGCTGCGCTGACCCTCACGCCGCGAGGCGCGCCCACGCCGCCGCGCCGGCACCCGTGCCGCCCGCGGCGCGCGCCAGCCGCGGCAGCGCGGCGTCCTGGCCCTGCAGGGCGCGCCGCACCTCGCGCTGCCAAGGCAGCATGAACACGATCTCGTTGAGGTGGCGTGCCGACTGCCACGCCGTCAGCACCTCGCCGCCGTCGCCGATCAGCTTGAGGTTGGTGAGCACGCTCATCGGGTCGCGCATCGCGACGACGCCGCGCGCGCCCTCGACCCAGTCCCAGGCTACGCCGATGTCGCCGTCGTCGGTGCCCCAGACCCACATCGTCTGGCCGCTGCGCTGGGCGGGCTCGCCGTCGTCGTCGAAGACGCGCGTGCTGCGGTGTTCGAACGCACAGGGAATCGGTTGCGCGGCGGCCCGGTAGACCGGGGGCCAGGCGCGAAGGGTCCAGGCAGGTGACATGGCAGGGGTCCCGTGACGAAGCGGCCGCGAGGGGCCGAGGCGGTATAGTCTTGCGAAGGGCTCGCCCCTGGGCAACCTGTAAAGGCTTGCAGGTCAAGACGACGCGCCAAGCGCCGACCGCTGGGATCCGCCAATGCTGCAGAGCGACTTCCGCTCGGTTCTCGAGGCGACCGATCGCGAGTCGTTTCGCGAGTCGGTCGTCAAGGTGGCGGAGCGGTTGGGCTTCAGGACCGTGTCCGCGATCGCCATCGTCGAACGGGGCGCCGAATCGGAGTTCATTTCGGTCGACAACATCCCGCAAACCTACTCGAGCGCTTACATCGACCGGGATGCTTGGCGCCGCGACCCGGTCATGCAGCACCTCAAGCGCCAGTCGGTGCCGATCGTCTGGGATCAGCGTACCTTCATCCTTGGCGGGGCCCCGGATCTGTGGGAAGAGCAGGCGCCATTCGGTTTCCGCACGGGTGTGGCGATGGCGCTTCATCTGCCGGGCGGCCACCACTTCCTGCTGGGGGTCGACCGCGATCAACCGCTTCCCGAAGACGAGGACGAGTTGACGCGCATCGTGGCGCACTTGCAACTCTTCGCCGTGCACGCTCAGGACGCAGCCTTCCGCGTCCTGGTGGCGCCCTCCAACCGTCCCGAGACGCCGAACCTGACGCCACGCGAGCTCGAGGTGCTGCGCTGGACGATGGAAGGCAAGACGGCCTGGGAGGTCGGCACGATCCTCGGCATCAGCGAGCGCACCGCCGTCATGCACTTGAGCAACGCGACTCGCAAGCTGGATTGCACGACCAAGCATCAGGCCGTCGTGAAGGCGCTACGGCTCGGCCTGATCGACTGACCCTGTAAGACTTGACAGTTCCCGCCAGTGGAGGCGGCTGCTTCAATCGGCAGATGTGCAGGTTTGCACGTTTTCCAGAGGAGCCGTCATGTTCAAGATCCGTTCGCGCCGCGAGAACGAATCCCGTCGCCACGAAGGAAAGCTCCCGGCCGAACAGAACCGCCGCACCGAGGCTAAGCCGCGTCCGCTCGACGCCGAGACGCTCAAGCACGTAGGGGGCGGATTCTTGCCCCGAGGCGGATGGGCTCAGCAGTAGGCTCGATCTTCCGCCCCGAAGCCGTCGAGCACCAGCGCCAGGCCTGGCTGGGCAGCATCCAGCTGGTGCGGCCGCTGTCGCTGACGGTGCTGACGAGCGCCGTCGTGCTCGCGCTGGCGGCGACGCTGGCGCTGCTGTACTGGGGCGAGTACACGCGCAAGGCGCGCGTGGGCGGGGTGCTGGTGCCCGAAGGCGGCGTCGTGCGCCTGATGCCGCCGGCGGCGGGGACGGTGCTCGAGCGGCGGGCCGACGAAGGCCAGCCGGTGCGGCGCGGCGACGTGCTGTTCGTGCTCTCGCTCGACCGCGCGATGGCCGGCGGCGACGTGCAGGCGCAGGTGCAGGAGACGCTCGCCGCACGCGAGCGCAGCCTCGCCGAGGCGGCGCGCCAGCAGCGCGACCTGCTGCTCGCGCAGCAGGCGGCACAGGCCCGGCGGCTCGACGACCTGCGCCACGAGGCCCGGCAGCTCGCCGGCGAAGCCGAACTGCACCGCCAGCGGCTCGCGCTCGCCGAGCAGTCGCTCGCCCGGCTGAAGGACCTTGAGCGCGAGCGCTTCATCTCGTCGGCCCAGGTCCAGGCGCGGTCCGAGGAAGTGCTCGGCCTACAGGCGCAGGGGCAGGCGCTGGCGCGCCAGCGCGCCGCGTACGAGCGCGACATCGCCGCGCTGGAAGCCGAGCTGCGCGAG
Organism: uncultured Burkholderiaceae bacterium; assembly: GCA_938022295.1. Classification (GTDB taxonomy): domain Bacteria; phylum Pseudomonadota; class Gammaproteobacteria; order Burkholderiales; family Burkholderiaceae_C; genus Calidifontimicrobium. The sequence continues at coordinate 7,209 of CALIDR010000247.1, read as the reverse complement.
TACCCGGTGCGGCTGCGCGCGCGCGAAGGCGAGATCGCGCGCGAGATCGCCGAGGTCCAGCGCCAGGCCGTCGAGGCCGAGGCGCAGCGCCGGCTCGTGATCCGCGCCCCGCACGACGGCGTGCTGACCGCGGTGATCGCCGAGCCGGGGCAGTCGGTGTCGCCGGCCACGGCGCTGGCCAGCGTCGTGCCGCGCGACAGCGCGCTGCTCGCCCACCTGTACGCGCCGTCCAGTGCGATCGGCTTCGTGCGTCCCGAGCAGCCGGTGCTGCTGCGCTATCAGGCGTTCCCGTACCAGAAGTTCGGCCACCACGAGGGGCGCGTGCTGCAGGTCTCGCGCACGCCGCTGCAGGCGGGCGACGTCGCGCTCGGCGCCGCGGGCGGCGAGCCGGTGTACCGCATCACGGTCGCGCTCGAGCGGCAGACGGTGGCCGCCTACGGCGAGGAGCAGCCACTCACGGCCGGCATGCAGCTCGAAGCCGACGTGCTGCTCGACCGCCGGCGGCTGATCGAGTGGATCTTCGAGCCGGTGCTGTCGGTGACGGGGCGGATATGAGCGGCGCGGGCAGGGGCGGCGGCGCCGGCACGAACGCGCGGGCCGGCCGGCCGCCACCGGACCGTCGCGGGCGTCGTTGGGGCAACGCTTGAGCGATGGCAAACGACCGCACCTCGACCTGACGCTGGGCCTCGGCCTGCGTCGGGTGCCGATGGTGCTGCAGACCGAGGCCGCCGAGTGCGGCCTCGCCTGTCTGGCGATGGTCGTCGCCGCGCACGGCCACGACACCGACCTCGCGACGCTGCGGCGGCGCTTCTCGCTGTCGCTCAAGGGCGCGACGATGGCCGACCTGGTGCGCTTCGCCGACCAGCTGCGCTTCGGCTCGCGCGCGCTGCGCGCCGAGATCGAGCACCTGGCGGGGCTCGCGACGCCGTGCATCCTGCACTGGGACCTGAACCACTTCGTCGTCCTCGTCGGCGTCCGGCGCGGCGTGGCGGTGATCCACGACCCGGCGCGCGGCGTGCGCCGGCTCAAGCTCGACGAGGTCTCGCGCCACTTCACCGGCATCGCGCTCGAGCTCGCGCCGATGGCCGACTTCGCGCCCAGGCGCGAGCGCCAGCAGGTGCGCCTGGCGCAGCTGCTCGGGCGCGTCAGCGGGCTGAAGCGCTCGCTGGCGCAGGTGTTCGTGCTCGCGTTCGCGCTCGAGATCTTCGTCCTGCTGAGCCCGTTCTACCTGCAGTGGGTCGTCGACGGCGTGCTCGTCAGCGCCGACCGCGACCTGCTGTTCACGCTGGGCGTCGGCTTCGCGCTGCTGGTGATGATCCAGGTCGCGACGGCGGCGATCCGCTCGTGGGCCGTGCTGGTGCTGTCGGCGACGCTGAACCTGCAGTGGCTCGGCAACGTGTTCGCGCACCTGATGCGGCTGCCGGTGGCGTGGTTCGAGCGCCGCCACACCGGCGACATCTGGTCGCGCTTCGGCGCCGTGCAGCAGATCCAGAAGACGCTGACGACGAGCTTCATCGAGGCGCTGCTCGACGGCCTGCTCGTCGTGCTGACGCTCGTGATGATGACGATCTACAGCGTCAAGCTGACGCTGATCGTGGTGGGCGCCGTCGCGCTGTACGGGCTGCTGCGCTGGGCCTTCTTCCGCCCGCTGCGCGACGCGACCGAGGAGGCGCTGGTGCACGAGGCCAAGCAGTCGAGCCACTTCCTGGAGTCGCTGCGCGGCGTGCAGGCGATCAAGCTGTTCAACCGCCAGGCCGACCGCCAGGCGCGCTTCATGAACCAGGTCGTCGACGCGATGAACGCCGACCTCGCGACGCGCAAGCTCGACCTCGGCTTCCACGTCTCGCACCGGCTGCTGTTCGGGCTCGAGCGCGTGGCCGTGATCTGGGTCGGCGCGCTGCTCGTGCTCGACCAGCACCTGTCGGTGGGCATGCTGTTCGCGTTCCTCGCCTACAAGGAGCAGTTCGCGCAGCGCTTCTCGGGGCTGATCGACAAGGCGGTGGAGCTGAAGATGCTGCGCCTGCAGGGCGAGCGGCTGGCCGACATCGTGCTCGCCGAGCCCGAGCCCGAGCGCGACGCCGAGGCCGCCGCGCCGCGCGGGCGCGAGCCGCTGGTGCGCATCGAACTGGCCGGCGTGCGCTTCCGCTACTCCGACACCGAGCCCGAAGTGCTGCGCGGTGTGACCCTGGCGATCGAGCCCGGCGAGTCGGTGGCGATCGTCGGCCCCTCGGGCGGTGGCAAGACGACGCTGCTGAAGCTGATGGTGGGCATCCACGCGCCGACGGCCGGCGAGATCCGCGTCGGCGGGCGGCCGCTCGCGCAGGTGGGCCTGGCGCGCTGGCGCACGATGATCGGCACCGTGATGCAGGACGACCAGCTGTTCGCCGGCTCGATCGCCGACAACATCTGCTTCTTCGACGCCGAGCCCGACTACGCGTGGATCGAGGAATGCGCCCGCCTCGCCGCCGTGCACGACGAGATCGAGGCGATGCCGATGGGCTACCACACGCTCGTCGGCGACATGGGGACGAGCATCTCCGGCGGGCAGAAGCAGCGCATCCTGCTCGCACGGGCGCTGTACAAGCGCCCGCAGGTGCTGCTGCTCGACGAGGCGACGAGCGCGCTCGACGTCGACCACGAGCGCCTGGTCAACCAGGCGATCCGTCAGCTCGAGCTGACGCGCATCATCGTCGCCCACCGGCCGGAGACGATCGCCAGCGCGGCGCGCGTCGTCGTGCTCGGCGACGGCCGCGTGTCGCAGGACCTGCGCTCGGTGCCCACCGGGCGCAGCCTGTGACGGCGGGCGTCAGGCGTTCGTCGTCTTGCAGGTGTTGATGCCCAGCAGCGCGTAGGCGCCGCAGAAGCGCAGCACGCCGGTGGCGAGCACGATGGCGCCGACGACGTAGCCCCAGATACCGACGGTGCCGAGCGCGGCCAGCGCGATGAGCACGATTCCGGCAACGATGCGCAGAATGCGGTCGATGCCGCCGACATTGGCCTTCATGGTCGATCTCCTTCATGGTGGCGGCCCCGGCGGGGCCGAGTGCCGTGCATCGTAGGCGGTGAGAAAGCCCCGGTCGGTGACCGGGGTCACACGCCGCCGGCGGCGAGCCCGCGCAGCGCGCCGGGATCGACGATCTCGATGCGTTCGCGGCCGAGGCGCACCCAACCCTGGCGCTCGAAGCGCTTGAGCAGGCGGGTGACGATCTCGCGCACGGTGCCGAGTTCGTCGGCGAGCGCCTGGTGCGTGACCTGCACGACGGTGCCGTGGCCGAGCAGCGTGCCCGCGAGCCGCTGGTCCAGGCGCTGGAACGCGACCGCCTCGGCCAGGGCCATCAGCTCCGCGAGGCGCTCGGCGAAGACGGCGAACACGAAGCGGCGGAACGGCTCGTGTGCGGTCCAGCGCTCGAAACCCGTCGGGTCGAGCAAGACGAGGTCGGTCGGCTGCGTCGCCACGCCATGGGCGGCGAGCGTGCCGTGGCCGAACAGGCACGACGTCGACGCGACGCACAGCTCGCCGGGGGTGACGCGGTACAGCTCGATCGAGCGCCCGTTCGGCGTGCCGCGCGCGACGCGGATTTCGCCGCCGACGACGAGCGGGAAACCGCGGCAGGGCGATCCCTCCTCGAACAGCACGGCGCCGGCCGGCGCGTGGGCTGCCGCGGCGTGCGCGGCGAGAACCTCGGCGCGCAGTGGGGCTTCGAGGGCGCTGATGGCCGGGTAGAGCGCGAGCAGCGCGTCGACCTGTTCGGGCTGGAGCGTCATCGGGCGGCGGGAGCGGTCTGGCGTTCGAGGCGGGCGAGGGTGCGCAGCGCTTCGGTGCGGGTGCGGCCGCACATCGACGGGGAGGGCTGCAGCGACGCGCACACCGCCGGCCGGCGCGGATCGCCGAACAGCGCGCAGCGGCGGTCCGGCAGCAGCTGGACGCAACGGGCGCCCGCGGGCTTGCCGTCCGGCATGCCGGGAATCGGCGTCGAGATCGAGGGCGCTTCGCAGCAGGCGGCGCAGCGGGGGCGACATTCCACCGCGCGATTGTGGCGGGCGCGCCTGATGCCGCCGATCGAGGCCATTGACAGAACCAATTGATAATGCGAAGGCGATCGGCATATGATGAATGCGAGCGATTCGCATTTGGAGGCTTCGATGGTCAAGTCCGCGAGTTTCGGCGTCGTCCATCTCGGCATCGCGTTCGGCGTGAGCTACGCGCTGACCGGCGACGTCGCGATCGCCGGGGCGATCACGCTGATCGAGCCGGCGGTGAACACGGTCGCGCACTATGTGTTCGACCGCTACTGGGGCCATCCAGTCTGGCGGCGCTGGTGGCCGCGCCGCCGGCGGGGCGACGAAGCGCCGCAGGGGGCGGCCGCCTAAAATTTGCAGTTTTCCGCGATCGGATCGGCGCCGCCGGCGCCGAAGTGGGCGTCCCGTGCTGCACCCGAAAGAGTTCGACGTCATCGTCGTCGGCGGTGGCCACGCCGGCACAGAAGCCGCGCTGGCCGCCGCGCGCATGGGCTGCGCCACGCTGCTGCTGACGCACAACATCGAGACGCTCGGCCAGATGAGCTGCAACCCGTCGATCGGCGGGATCGGCAAGGGCCACCTGGTCAAGGAGGTCGACGCGCTCGGCGGCGCGATGGCGCTCGCCACCGACGAGGCGGGCATCCAGTTCCGCATCCTCAATTCGAGCAAGGGCCCGGCCGTGCGGGCGACGCGCGCGCAGGCCGACCGCGTGCTCTACAAGGCGGCGATTCGCCGCCGACTCGAGGACCAGCCGAACCTGTGGCTGTTCCAGCAGGCGGTCGACGACCTGATGCTGGAAGGCGACCGTGTCGTCGGCGCCGTGACCCAGGTCGGCGTGCGCTTCCGGGGTCGGGCGGTCGTGCTGACGGCGGGCACGTTCCTCGACGGCCGCATCCACGTCGGGCTGCAGCACTACAGCGCCGGCCGCGCCGGCGACCCGCCGGCGGTGACGCTGTCGGCACGGCTGAAGGAGCTGAAGCTGCCGCAGGGGCGCCTGAAGACGGGCACGCCGCCGCGCCTGGACGGGCGCACGATCGACTTCTCGAAGCTCACCGAGCAGCCCGGCGACCTCGACCCGGTGCCGGTGTTCAGCTTCGTCGGCGACCGCTCGATGCACCCGCGCCAGGTGCCGTGCTGGATCACGCACACCAACGAACGCACGCACGCCATCATCCGCAGCGGCTTCGACCGCAGCCCGATGTTCACCGGCCGGATCGAGGGCGTCGGCCCGCGCTACTGCCCGAGCATCGAGGACAAGAACCACCGCTTCGCCGACAAGGCGAGCCACCAGATCTTCCTCGAGCCGGAAGGTCTGACGACGAACGAGTTCTACCCGAACGGCATCTCGACATCGCTGCCGTTCGACGTCCAACTGGCCGCCGTCCAGTCGATGCCCGGCCTCGAGCACGCGCACATCCTGCGCCCGGGCTACGCGATCGAGTACGACTACTTCGATCCGCGCGCGCTGACGTCGAGCTTCGAGACGCGCGCGATCCGCGGCCTGTTCTTCGCCGGCCAGATCAACGGCACGACCGGCTACGAGGAGGCGGCGGCGCAGGGGCTGTTCGCCGGCGTCAACGCCGCGCTGCAGGTGCTCGGCCGCGAGCCTTGGCTGCCGGGGCGCGACGAGGCGTACCTCGGCGTCCTCGTCGACGACCTGATCACGCGCGGCGTCAGCGAACCGTACCGCATGTTCACGAGCCGCGCCGAGTACCGGCTGCAGCTGCGCGAGGACAACGCAGACCTGCGGCTGACCGAGTCCGGCCGGCGCCTGGGCCTGATCGACGACGCGCGTTGGGACCGCTACTGCCGCAAGCGCGACGCAGTTGCACGTGAAACCGAGCGCCTGAAGTCGACCTGGGTCCACCCGGGGGTGGTCGCGGCGGCGGACGCCGAGCGCGTGCTCGGCAAGGCGATCGAGCGCGAGTACGCGCTGGCGGACCTGCTGCGCCGGCCGGGGGTCGGGTACGACGCTGTCACCGCGCTCGACGCGCTCGCGCAGGCCACGCGCGGCGGCGCGGCCGGGGTTTCACGTGAAACGCTGCGCGCCGAGCTCGGCCGCAACCTCGCCGACGCGGTGATCGAGCAAGTGGAGATCGCGACCAAATACGCGGGGTACATCGACAAGCAGCACGACGAGGTCGCGCGCGCGGCCGCGTACGAGCACCTGAAGCTGCCGCCGGACCTCGACTACGAAGAGGTGACGGCGCTGTCGATCGAGGTGCGGCAGAAGCTGAACCGGCAGCGCCCGCAGACGCTCGGCCAGGCGTCGCGCATCTCGGGCGTCACGCCGGCGGCGATCGCGCTGCTGCTCGTGCACCTGCGCAAGGGGCGCTGGCGCACCGGCGCCGCCGCGGCCCCCGCCGGCCCCGGCGAGCCCGGTGCCACCGGCGACCGTGCCGCGGCCTGACGCGGCGGCGGTGCCAGGCGCCGACGCGATCGCCGGCTGCGCGGCCGCCCTCGGGCTGACGCTGGACCGCACGCAATGCGAGCGGCTGGCCGCCTTTGCCGATCTGCTGGAGCGCTGGGGGCGGACGTACAACCTGACCGCGATCCGCGACCGCGACACGCTGCTGACGCACCACCTCGCCGACTGCCTCGCCGTCGTCGGCCCGCTGCAGCGCCACCTCTCCACCCGTGCGGGTCCGGCGTCGCTGCTCGATGTCGGCAGCGGGGGCGGCCTGCCCGGCGTCGTGCTCGCGGTCGCGTGCCCGACGCTCGCGGTGTGCTGCGTCGACGCGGCGGCGAAGAAGGCGGCGTTCGTGCGCCAGGTCGCGGCCGAACTCGGGCTGCCGAACCTGCGCGCCGTGCACGCGCGTGTCGAGGCGATCGACGAGCGGTTCGACGTCGTCGCGAGCCGCGCCTTCGCGTCGCTGGCCGACTTCACCGCGCTGACGCGGCAACGCCTCGCGCCGGGGGGCGTCTGGCTCGCGATGAAGGGGCGCCGGCCCGACGACGAGATCGCCGCACTGCCGCCCGACGTCGCCGTGTTTCACGTGGAACCGCTCATCGTGCCGGGGCTCGACGCCGAACGCTGCCTGGTCTGGATGCGCCCGGCGTGAGGGCACCGTTGCAGTCGCGTTCTGCGCTACGCTCGCGATCGCCCGGGCGCGTCGGCGCGCCCGCTCGAGAACGGCGGCGCCGCGGCGCCACCGGGAGGACTCCACCCCGATGCTCGGCATCACCGAC
>CALIDR010000246.1 GCA_938022295.1 uncultured Burkholderiaceae bacterium | reverse complement strand
GAGCCCGAAACGGAAGCCGCCGGCCTTGCGGCCGGCGGCGGCTCGGGAGAGGTCCGTCACCAGGTCTGCAGCGCCGAGCGGATCTCGGTGCGGAACAGCTCGGGGCGGGCGTTGTTGAACGCGCTGGTGTACACGGTGTCGATCGGGCACTCGATCGCGTCGGTGTCGAAGTCCTCCCAGCAGGTGACCGGCGTGTCGGAGATCAGGTGCCCGAACGCGAAGGTGCGGTAGGACAGGCTGCCGGCGGCCGTGTACACCGGCAGGCGGATCAGGCCGGTCTCGGAGCGCACGATGACCTGCTGGCCGCCGGCGGCGAGCCGCGTGTTGTAGCTGCCGCCCTTGGACCAGCGGCGCACGCGGCTGGCGAAGCTGCTCGCCACGCTGGTGGACTTGCCGAGCGCCGCCGCCTCCTCGAAGATGATCTCGCGCAGCCGCGACGTGCCCACGCCGTTGACCGGGTTGGCCGACTCGAGGAACTCGTCGCGCGCGGAGTTGGTGTCGGTCAGCAGCGTCTTGTTCCACACGCCCTCGTAGATGCGCGCGAGGTCGGCGGCGCTGGTGTCGTTGCGGTACAGCGTGGGCGACACCGTGCCGCTGACCGGGTCGCGGTAGGCGCAGCCGATGTTGTGGCGCACCGTCGTGCTCGTCAGGCCAGCCCAGGCGGCGGTCTGGTTCAGGCCGGCGAAGCCGTAGCGCAGCACGACGCCGCGCGTGGTGCGGTTGTCGGAGATGCGCATCATCTCGTCGAGCCCGGTCTCGAAGCTGTAGTTCGTCATCTGGTTGGCCGGCACCTCGTCGTTCGGGTTCGGGCAGCGGTTCGGCGGCGTGTTGCCCGATGTGTCGCTCGGGTAGTTGTAGAAGATGAACGGCGAGTTCAGCGTCGTGTTGCCGAGCTGCACCTCGCGCATCGAGTGCAGCAGGTGCAGCGACTTCAGCGCGCTGGCGGTCTCGGCGCGGCGGGCGCCGTTGAGGTCGACCTTGACCGCGCCGCCGACCTGCTTCAGGTACGCCGCGAAGATCCCGCGCGTCGGGTTGCCGTTGGCGTCGAGGAACGTGGCCGCGTAGACGCTGCGCATGCGCCGCGTGTCGGCGTTGGCGTTGTCGATGAACACGGCGTCGAAGCGCCGCTGGCCGAGCGGGTTCAGGTAGGTGACGATGTCCACCGGCCGCGTCGCGAGCTGGTTCGCGTAGTCGATCAGCGCCGTCATCGAGGTGAAGCCGTAGCGGTACCACCAGGCGGAGTTGTTGGTGCCGGTGTTCTTGACCTGCACGAAGTTGTAGGTGCCGTCGATCTGGCGGTCGAGCTTGACGATGCGGCCGCTGAAGCTCGACACCTTGTTCGCGATCTGCGACGGCGTCTGGTCGAACCAGTACTGCCAGGCCTTGCTGTCGGCGCCGGTGTTGGCCACCATCACCGCGGTGTACTTCTTGACGCCGCCTTCGAAGTAGTGGTCGAGGTCGATGATGCGGTGCCCGGAGGTCGTCAGGTGGGCGCCGATCTGCGCCGCCGACACGCCGTGCAGCCACGACCACGCACGCGCCGCGGTGCCGCCGTTGGCCACCATCACGGCGGCGAAGCGGATCACGCCGCCGCCGGCGTCGTACGGCTCGAGGTCGATCAGGCGCGCGCTGTTGGCGTTCAACGCTGCGGTGACGCCGGCGGCCGTCAGCCCGTGGTACCACCACCAGCCGCCCGGCGCGGCATACGAGCCGCTGTTGGCGACCATGCGCACCGTGAAGCGCGGCGCGCCGTTGACGATGCCGTTGACCTCGACCTGCGTCAGCCGCGCGTTGTTGGCGCTGAGGAAGCCCGAGACCTGCGCCGCCGTGACGTTCTGGTAGACCCACCACGCGGTGGGCTTGTTGATCGAGTGGTCGTCGGTCTGCGACGTGGCGTCCAGCGCCAGCGTGCCGACCGCCTCGGCCGCGACGCCGGCCGCCGGCGCCGGCGCGACGAGCTCCTCGTCGGCGGGCGGCGGAACGGCGACCTGGGCCAGCGCGAGCGAAGCGCCGGCGCCGTACAGCGCCAGCAGCGCGGCCGCACGCGCGGCCAGCCGCCGGGGGTGCAGAGGCAGGATCGGGGTCGTCATGGGGTGCTCCAACGTGATCGTCCGGTGCCCGGTCCGCAGCGGACCGCCCAAGTCACCGGCTGGAGCGAATGGTCGGCAACCGGTCGCTGCGCGACCATCGTCACGAAGGGGGTCCCCCCCTGTACGCGGGGGGCGGCTCAGGAAAGTCGGGTGACGCCCGGCAGCTCGCAGGCGTAGACGGCGTTGCGCAGCGCGGCGATCGCCTCGTAGCGCGTGAACGTGCGCCGCCACGCGAGCACGACGCGGCGCGTGGGCACCGGCGGCGCGAACGGCACGTAGGCGACGTGCGGCTGCGGCTCCTTCGGCACGCTCAGCTGCGGCACCACCGTCACGCCCATGCCCGAGGCGACCATGTGCTTGATCGTCTCCAGCGACGAGCCCTCGAAGCTCTTGCGGATGCCTTCGGCGTCGCTCGAGAAGCGGGCGAACTCGGGGCAGACCTCGAGCACGTGGTCGCGGAAGCAGTGGCCGGTGCCCAGCAGCAGCATCGTCTCGCGCTTGAGCTCCTCGCTGGCGATCGACTCGCGCTTGGCCAGCGGGTGCGTCTTCGGCACCGCGATCATGAACGGCTCGTCGTACAGCGGCGCGATCGCCAGGCCCGTGTCGGGGAACGGCTCGGCCAAGATCGCGCAGTCGAGCTCGCCGGTGCGCAGCATCTCGAGCAGCTTGACGGTGAAGTTCTCCTGCAGCATCAGCGGCATCTGCGGCGTCATCTCGATCGCGTGGCGTACCAGCTCGGGCAGCAGGTAAGGGCCGATCGTGTAGATGATGCCCAGGCGCAGCGGTCCGGCGAGCGGGTCCTTGCCGCGCTTGGCGATCTCCTTGATCGCCGCCGCCTGCTCGATCACGGCCTGCGCCTGGCGCACGATCTCCTCGCCGAGCGGCGTCACGCTGACCTCGCTCGAGCCGCGCTCGAAGATCTTGACGTCGAGCTCCTCTTCGAGCTTCTTGATCGCCACGCTCAGCGTCGGCTGGGAGACGAAGCAGGCCTCGGCGGCGCGCCCGAAGTGCTTCTCGCGGGCCACGGCGACGATGTAGCGCAGCTCGGTCAGCGTCATGCGGCGATTGTGCGCCAGCGCCCCGGCGGCGGCGCCGTTCAGGCGCGCAGGTAGTCGTGCCGCGCGCCGAGCCAGCGCGCGACGTGGGCGCGCGCGGCGGCGGGGTCGGCGTCGAGCAGCGCGGCGGCGGCGCGGCGCGCCTGGCGCAGCAGCGGCTCGTCGGCGTCGAGGTCGGCGAAGCGCAGCAGCGCGTCGCCGCTCTGGCGCGCGCCCATGAATTCGCCGGGGCCGCGGATCGCGAGGTCGCGCCGCGCGATCTCGAAGCCGTCGGCCGTCTCGACCATCGCGCGCAGGCGCTGCTTGCCGGCCGCCGACAGCGGTGGCGCGTACAGCAGCACGCACACGCTGGCCGCCGCGCCGCGGCCCACCCGCCCGCGCAGCTGGTGCAGCTGCGCGAGGCCGAACCGCTCGGCGTGGTCGATCACCATCAGGCTCGCGTTGGGCACGTCGATGCCGACCTCGATCACCGTCGTGGCCACCAGCACCGGCATCGTGCCGGCGGCGAACTGCGCCATCACCGCCGCCTTCTCGGCCGCGGCCATGCGCCCGTGCAGCAGGCCCACCGCGGTGCCCGGCAGCGCGGCCGCCAGCAGCGCGTGGGTTTCGGTGGCGTGGCGAAGGTCGACGTGCTCGGACTCGTCGACGAGCGGGCACACCCAGTAGACCTGACGCCCGCGCTCGACCTCGTCGCGGATGCGCGCGATCACGGCGTCGCGGCGGTCGGCGGCGAACAGCTTGGTCACCACCGGCGTGCGCCCGGGCGGCAGTTCGTCGATCGTGCTGACGGCGAGGTCGGCGTAGTACGTCATCGCCAGCGTGCGCGGGATCGGCGTCGCGCTCATCATCAGCAGGTGCGGTTCGAGCGCCCCGTCGTCGAGCTTGCGCCGCAGCGCCAGCCGCTGCTCGACGCCGAAGCGGTGCTGCTCGTCGACGATCGCCAGCCCCAGGCGGGCGAACGCGACGTCGCCCTCGATCACGGCGTGGGTGCCGACGACGAGCGCCGCCTCGCCGGCGGCGATGCGCGCCAGCTGCTGCGCGCGCGCGCGCCCGCGCCGGCTGCCGGTGAGCCAGGCCACGCCGACGCCCAGCGGCTCGAGCCACTGCACGAGCTTGCGGAAGTGCTGCTCGGCCAGCAGTTCGGTGGGCGCCATCAGCGCGCACTGCCAGCCAGCGTCGATCGCCACCGCCGCCGCGAGCGCGGCGACCACCGTCTTGCCGGCGCCGACGTCGCCCTGCAGCAGGCGGTGCATCGGCTGCGCCCGCGCGAGGTCGGCCGCGATCTCGTCGGCCACGCGCCGCTGCGCCGGCGTCAGCGCGAACGGCAGGGCGGCGAGCAGCCGCTCGGGCAGCCCGCCTGCGCGCGCGCACAGCGGCGGCGCGGCCAGCGCCGCGCGCTCGCGCCGCGCCATCGCCTGCGACAGCTGCTGGGCGAGCAGCTCGTCGAACTTCAGGCGCTGCCACGCCGGGTGGCTGCGGTCTTCCAGCGCGGCCAGCGGCGCGCCGGGGGGCGGGTGGTGCAGGAACTGCAGCGCCTCGCGCAGCGCGGGCAGCCCGGGCGGCCACCAGGTCTGGCGCGCCGGCGCGTCCCACAGCTCGTCGAGGCGGGCGCGCTGCAGCGCGCCGTCGATCGCCTTGCGCAGGTACGCCTGCGGCAGCGCGGCCGACGCCGGGTAGACCGGCGTCAGCGCGCTGGGCAGCGGCGCGCCTTCGTCGACGGCGCGCACCGTCGGGTGCACCATCTCGCTGCCGAACAGGCCGCCGCGCACCTCGCCGCGCGCGCGCAGGCGCCGGCCGGTGGCGAGCACCTTCTGCTGCGCCGGGTGGAAGTGCAGGAAGCGCAGCACGAGCT
>CALIDR010000245.1 GCA_938022295.1 uncultured Burkholderiaceae bacterium | reverse complement strand
TGCGCCCCGGGTCCTTGCCCATCACGACGATGCGGTCGGCCAGCTCGACCGCCTCCTCGATGTGGTGGGTGACCATCAGGATCGCGCGCGTGGGCATCGCGCGTGCCAGCCACAGTTCGAGCAGCTCGCCGCGCAGCGCCTCGGCCGACAGCACGTCCAGCGCCGAGAACGGCTCGTCCAGACACAGCAGCTCGGGCTCGACGGCCAGCGCACGCGCGAAGCCGACCTTCTGCCGCATGCCGCCCGACAGTTCGCGGGGGTATGCCGCTTCGAAGCCGGCCAGGCCGACCAGCGCGACGAGCTGCTCGGCGCGCGCCGAGCGCTGCGCTGGCGGCAGGCCACGTGCGGCGAGCGCGACCTCGACGTTCTCGAGAACGGTCAGCCACGGAAACAGCGCGAAGCTCTGGAACACGATCGCGGTGTGGGGGTTGACGCCCTGAAGCCGCTCGCCGCGGTAGCGCACCTCGCCGGCGCTCGGTGGCGTCAGGCCGGCGACGATGCGCAGCAGCGTCGACTTGCCGCACCCCGACGGGCCGACGAGGCAGACAAACTCGCCATCGTCGAGCTTCAGGTCGACGTCGCGCAGCGCGTCGAAGGTGCCGAACGTCTTGCGCACGCCGGCGATCTCGAGCAGCGGCGCGCCGGCGGCGGGCGTCGTGGCGGCCGTGGGCATTGTCACTCCATGCGGTAGCGCGCCTCGGCCAGGCGGTACAGCGGGCGCCAGACGAGACGGTTGATCAGCACGACGGCGCCCACCATCGCCAGCGTGGCGGCCAGCAGCAGAGCGAAGTCGCCCTCGGCGGTGGCGCGCGCGATCGTTGCCCCGACGCCGACGGCGGCGTGCGTGCGGCCGCCGAACTCGACGTACTCGGCGACGATGCTGGCGTTCCACGCGCCGCCGGCGGCCGTGATCGCGCCGGTCACGGCGTACGGGAACACCGCCGGGCCGAGCAGCGTGCGCCAGCGCTCGCGGCGCGACAGGCGCAGCAGCGCGGCGGTGTCGCGCAGGTCCTGCGGGATCGCGTTGGCACCGGCGATCACGTTGAACAGCAGGTACCACTGCGTGCCGAGCAGCATCAGCAGCACCGCGGCCACGTTCAGCCCGCCGGGCAGCTGCAGCAGCGCGAGCAGCAGCACCGGAAACAACGCCGTCGCCGGCACCGAGGCGGCCACCTGCGCCACTGGCTGCAACACCGCCGCCAGCCGCGGGCGCAGTCCGATCGCGACGCCCACCGGCAGCGTCCACGCGGCGGCGATCACCAGCGCCGCCGCGACGCGCAGCAGCGTCGCGCCGAGGCCGACCGCGATCTCGAGCCACTGCGCGGGCGGTACCGTGGCCAGCATCTGCAGCGCGCGCACGCCGAGGTGCGCGCCGCCCAAGCCGGCGACCAGCGCCAGCACGCGGGCGCGCCAGGTCGGTGGCGAATCGACGGCACCGTCGGGCACGACGGGGGCAAGCGGGTGCTGCCAGCGGCGGTCCAGCCGTTCGAGCGCGGGCGTCCACCAGCGCGCGCGGGCACGCTCGACGAGCCACGAGCGCGCCAGCAGGTCGCGAAACCACGACGACCGCGCAGCCTCGCCCTCCACCGTCTCGAGCCGGAAGCGCTGCGCCCACGCCAGCAGCGGGCGCCACAGCAGCTGGTCGAGGGCGACGATCAGCGCGACCAGCGCCGCCACGCCGAGCGCGATCGCGTGCACGTCGCCTTGCTGCGCCGCTGTCGACAGGTAGCTGCCCAGCCCTGGGAGGCGGAAGTCGCGGCTGCCGACTGTGAACATCTCGGCGGCCATGAGGAAGAACCAGCCGCCGGCCCAGCTCATGATGCTGTTCCAGACCAGGCCGTTGGCTGCGAACGGCAGCTCGACGACCTTCAGCCGGAACCAGGTGCCGAAGCGGAACACCGCGGCCGCCTCGCGCAGTTCGACCGGCACCGTCTTCGCCGACTGGTAGACGCTGAACGTCATGTTCCAGACCTGCGACGTGAAGATCAGCACCACGGCCGCCAGCTCGGCGGCCACCGCGGTGGGCAGCAGCACCGAAAGCGACAGCAGCACGACCGGCAGGAACGACAGGATCGGCACGCTCTGCAGCACATCGAGCAGCGGCATCATCACGCGCTCGGCACGGCGGTGGCCTGCGGCGTACCAGCCGTAGGCGAGGCTGAACGCCAGCGACAACGCATAGGCCGCAGCCATGCGCGCCAGCGACAGTGCCGCGTACCACGGCAGCGCCGCGACGTCGAGCGAGATGTCCGGGCCGGTGACGTCGGCCGGCGCCTCGAACGCGAGCCGCGCGCCGACGTAGAGCACGCCGGCCAGTGCGAGCAGCACGACGGCATCGCCCGGCGTGAACGGCGCCGCGGCGACACGCCCCGGGCCGAAGCGGGTGCGGTTCATTCCGTCGTACTCGGGCTCCAGAACGCCTGGCTGATGTACGGCTCGCGGCGCAGCCGCTCGGTCAGCGCGTCCAGCACGTCGCCGTCGACCGAGGTCGGCAGCAGCACGGCCTCGATCTCGACCTCGGCAGCACCAAATGGGTGCACCTCGACGTCGCGCACCGGGTACTCGGCGGTCTCGAACGTCTGCTCGAGCAGCGCCAGCGCTTCCCTGCGGCGCTCCTTCTGCGCGATCACGTAGACGGTGTAGGTGGCCTCGACCTCCTCGGTGTCGATCGGCTGGCGGTTGATGCGGTTGACGACCGGGCGCAGCAGCGTGTTCGCGGCCAGGACGAAGGCGCAGCCGAGCAGCGCCTCGAGCAGCAGGTCGGCGCCGGCGGCGCAGCCCACCGCTGCCGAGCCCCACAGCGTCGCCGCGGTGTTGATGCCGCGCACGTTGCCTTCCTCGCGCATGATCACGCCCGCCCCGAGGAAGCCCACGCCCGAGACGACGTAGGCGATCACGTGCAGCGCGCTCGGCGTGCCGCCGTGGATCTCGTGGAAACGCACCGCGACGTCGACGAACAGCGCCGCGCCGACGCACACCAGCACGTTGGTGCGCAGCCCCGCGGTGCGCTGGCGGATCTGGCGCTCCAGCCCGATCGCGCCGCCGAGCACGAAGGCGGCGCCCAGGCTCAGCAGCGTGTCGGCGAGATTGAGCAGGCTGACATGGGCGAAGGCTTGCATGAAGGCGCGGCAGGTCGGTTCGTCATCGAAGTGTCACCGGCGCGCGTGACAGCCGCGCGGCAGCCGTGGCGCGGCGGCATCACCCCCAGCCGAAGCGCCGCAGGTACGACCGCTTGGCCGCCGCCAGCGCTGCCCAGCGCAGCGCGGTGCCGTCGTCGGCACCGGCAGCGTCGGTGCTGCACTGCAGCCGCAGCGTGCCCTGCGCCAGGGTGCCGGTCTTGTCGGCGCACAGCACCTGCATCGCGCCCAGGTTCTGCACCGCGTCGAGCTGCCGCACCAGCAGCGCGCCGCGGTGCATCACCGCCGCGCCGCGCGCGGGCGTCGCGGCCACGATCGCCGGCAGCAGCTCGGGCACCAGCCCGACGGCCACGGCAAGCGCGAACAGCGCCGCCTGCACCCCGCCGCCGCTGCCGGCCGCCGCGGCGTGCAGCAGCGGCGTGCCCAGCACCCGCAGCGCAGCGAACCGCAGCAGCAGCCACGTCACGCGGTCCACGCTGCGGCCGAAGGTGCCGGGCGCCCGCGCGGCCGACGCTGCACCGCGCGCCAGCGCGCCGAGCACCGTCGGCCCGCCAGTGGCCACGACGACCGCCGTGGCGTGGCCGGCCAGCACCGCGGTGCCGGCATACAGCAGGTGCGGCCAGTCGAGCGGCGCCCCGAGCGTGCCGCCGGCGGGCAGCGCGCGCTTGGCGCACGCCTCGGCCTCGCCGCTGAGCGCGGCCTGGTCGACCAGCAGTCCCTCGGCGCTCAGCACGCGGCAGTCCGCCGGCACGCGGTCACCCGTGCGCAGCTCGACGACGTCGCCGGGCACGAGGTCCTCGGGCACCACGGTGTGGCGACGCGGCGCGCCGTCGGCGTCAGGCCGGCGCGCCGAGACCTCGGCAGGCACCAGCGCCTGCAGCCGCAGCACGTCGCGGCGGGCGGGATCGTCGGGCATGGTCATGCGGCGCTCGCCTTCCGGGGTCGGAGTCGTCGCGGCGCGATCGGTTCAGTGGCCAACACCGTCGACGATCAGGTGGCCGAGGAAGGCGTAGGCCAGCCCGAAGTAGATGAACACCCCCAGCAGGTCCATCACCGACGTGATCAGCGGCGAGGACAGCGTCGCCGGGTCGGTGCCGATGCGCCGCGCGACGAACGGCAACAGCGCCCCGATGACGCCGCCCAGCACCGTGCACAGCAGCATCGCCAGCCCGACCACCGTCAGCACGTCCCAGCCCACGCCCTTGGAGAACCAGGCCAGGATCACTTCCAGCGCCGCGACCGCGGTGCCCAGCGCCGCGGCCACCGGCAGCTCGCGCTTGACGATGAACCAGACGTCGCGCCAGCGCAGCTTCAGTTCGCCGAGCGCCATCGCGCGGATCACCAGCGTCGCCGACTGGCTGCCGGTGTTGCCGCCCATGTCGACGATCGGCGCGATGAAGGCTGCCAGCACGATCACCTGCGACAGGATCTCCTCCTGCTCGGCGACGAAGGTGCTCGTCAGGATGCCAAAGAAGGTCAGGATCGCGAGCCAGAACACGCGCGTCTTGAACATCTGGCGGAACGGCGACGCGATCACGTCGAGGTCAGGCCCTCCGAGCGTGGCCGTGCCGCCGAAGCGCGCGAGCTGCGTCGTGTCGGCTTCCTTCTCGATGTCCATCGCGTCGTCGACGGTGACGATGCCGATCATGCGCTGCCCGCCGTTGATCACCGGCAGCGCCAGCAGGTCGTAGCGGCGGATCAGCTCGGCGGCCTGCGCGCGCGGCCACTCGGCGCGCGCGAACACCGGTTCGGGCTTCATCAGTTCGGCCACCTTCGTCTCGGGCCGCGCCAGCACGAGATCGCGCAGCGACACCGTGCCAAGCAGCTGCCGCTGCTCGTCCAGCACGTAGACGACGTAGATCGTCTCCTTGTCCGGCGCGCCGGCGCGCAGCGCCGCCAGCGCCTCGGCCACCGTCAGGTCCGGGCCGACGCTGGCGTAGTCCGAGGTCGTGACCGACCCGACCGTGCCCTCGGGGTAGGCCGACAGCTTCAGGATGTCGTCGCGCTCGACCTTGGCCAGCGCGGGCAGCAGCTGGGCGCGCGCCGGCTCGCTCAGGCGGTTGAACATGTCGGCGCGGTCGTCCGAGGGCATCGTCTCGAACAGGCGCACGACGGCATCGCGCGGCAGCACGCGCAGCAGCGCGTCCTGGCGCTGTTCGACGAAGTGCGAGAACAGCTCGGCGAGCAGGTCCGACGGCAGCGTCAGCAGCAGCGGCGCGACGTCCTCGGGCGCGTACGGCTCGAGCGCCTCGACGACGTCGATCCACGGCGTCGTGCGCACGACGTGAGCGAACGCCTGGCCGTCGGGCGACCGCAGCAGGCCGCGCACGGTGAAGCTGAGTTCTTCGCGGTTCATGTCGTTCTCCTTTCTTTGGCCGAGGGGCCGCTGCGTCAGCGCAGCACGGGGGCGACGAAGACCAGGCCCACGTTGGCCTGGCGCGTGGTGTTCCAGCGCCCGACCTGGGCGCCGAAGGCGAAGTCGACCTGCAGGCCCTCGCGCAAGTCGTGGCGCAGCCCGGCCTGCCAGTGCGCGCGCTGCGGCCCGCTGCCGTGCGTTTCAACCGACGCGCGCGTGGCCGGCAACACCTCGGCATCGAGCGCCGCCGCCCAGGTCGCGCGCGTGCGCCACAGCGGCGCCTCGCCGCCCACGCGCTGCCGTAGCGCGCCGAGGTTGGTGTGCAGCAGCCACGCCTCGCCGGCCAGCGGCCACGTGGCGATGGCCTTCAGCTCGGTGTCGCCCTGCAGCCGAGGCCCACCGCCGTGCACGCGCGGGTCGCGTTCGCCGCGCAGGGCGAGCGCGAAGCCGGGCCGCCGTGCATCGAACGCGCGCAGCAGCTGCTTGACCTGCCACGCGACGACGGTGACGCGGCCGCCGTCGTCGTCGCGCGCATGGGCGCCGCCGAGCGAGAACTCGGTGCTGCCGAAGGGGTTGCAGCCGGGGTTGGCCCACAGGGTGCGATCGCCGCGCCCATGGGCGAACCACAGCTCGAGCTGGCAGGCGCCGGGCTCGACGATCGCGGCGTCGTCGGTGGCCAGCGGTCGCCCGGCGTGGGCAGTGCCGGCGGCCAGCGCGGCGAGGGCGAACGCCGGCAGGAGGAGGAACGGCGCGAAGGCCGGGGTGCGGCGCGAGTCGCGCCGCGGAAGACGGGTGCAACGCATGGTGGGCTCCGGTGGATGGCGCAGCCTGCGCCCGGAGCCCGCCGCCGGGGTTCAGCCGGCTCGGAGCTGCGGTCGCGTGGCCGCGACGGGGGTCGGATGACAGGTGGTCACGGATCGAGGCGCCATCGGGCGCGGTCTAGGGTCGGGGTCCATCGCAGTCCTCCACATTCGGTCGACCTCGAGCGCAGGCGCGGCGCGGCCAGCGCCCGCGATGCGCTTGCCAAAGCGGCACAACACCAGGTTCGAGGCCCGCGAACCGGGGGTCGGACGCGGTCGGGAGGCACGGCGCCGCGATGACGACGTCAGTGCTCTACCGGGCCGCGAGCGCGCGCCCGCGATCCCTTTGCGTGCACCTTGAAGGCGAGACGCATCGGAATCGCCCGGCTTCGAGGGCCTGTGCAACTGGCACTGTCCACGCCGTGGAACTCCATCGTGAAAGCCCACCATTGTCGCAATGCGGCAATGGCCGTGTCAACGCGACCGCCCGACTCGGCTGTGTTGCCGCAACGCGTTGCCGTTCGCCGTGCGATGGGCATGCCACGGGCCGATCGGCCGCCGGCCGGCCTGCGACCGTGCCGCGCACCGGGTGGCGACGGCGCATGGGCACGGTACAGCCGGCGTGCGTGCCGCGCGGCTCGGGCCGGTCCGGCGCGGTGACGCCGGCTCGCACCAAGGTCGCGGCACTCCTCGACGCCGATGCCCTGCCCGCGGGCGGACCGCGCTACTTCGCTTTCAGCGACAGGATCCAGCCGACCAGCCTAGGATCGTGACCGCGTTGGGCGGCATCGCCAGGCCCTGGACCTTGCCCTTCCAGTGGCTGTCGTAGGGGTTCGAGCCCTTCATCACGATGCGCACGAGCTCGGCCTGCGCGCCGGCCTGGCCCCTGTACTTGGCCGCCACGTCGCGCCAGGCCGGGCCGATCGGCGGCAGGCCGTCGGGGCCCTTGGCGCCGGGGTCGACGTGGTGGCACGTCATGCAGCCGCTCTTGACGGCCAGCGCCGTCATCGCTTCGTCGCTGGCGGGCGGCGCCGCGTGCGCGGCCATCCCGGCGAAGGCGAAGAGAACGCCGGCAGCAAAGGTCCGCATCGTCTGCGTCATGGTCGAGGCTCCACGGGTCGTTGATCTCGGGCGCAGGTCAAGCGCGCCGCGACCCGCCGGATCGAGCCTCGTCAACGCCCGACGGCGTTTTGTCAGGATGGAGCAGTGGCCGTGGCGGCCGCGCCGCGCGCCGCGCCACGCTGCAACAGCATCGCGTCGCCGTAGCTGAAGAAGCGGTAGCGCGCCTCGACGCCGTGGCGGTACAGCGCCATCACGTGCTCGTAGCCGGCGAACGCGGCCACGAGCATCAGCAGCGTGCTCTTGGGCAGGTGGAAGTTGGTGATCAGCAGGTCGACGACGCGGAACGTGAAGCCGGGGGTCACGAAGAGGTCGGTCTCGCGCGCGCCGGCTTCGAGCCGGCCGGACAGCGCCGCCGATTCGAGCGCGCGCAGCGTCGTCGTGCCGGCGGCGACGACGCGCCCGCCCGCGGCGCGCGTGGCCTCGATCGCGTCGACGGCGGCCTGGGTCACCTCGAACCACTCGCTGTGCATGCGGTGCTCGGCGATCGCCTCCGAGCGCACCGGCTGGAACGTGCCGGCGCCCACGTGCAGCGTCACCGCCGTGCGCCGGACGCCGCGCGCGTCGAGCGCCGCGAGGACGGCTTCGTCGAAGTGCAGCGCGGCGGTCGGCGCGGCCACCGCGCCTGGCCGGCGCGCGAACACGGTCTGGTAGCGCTTCTCGTCGTCGGCGGTGTCGCCGTGCGCGATGTACGGCGGCAGCGGCACGTGGCCGTGCGCTTCGAGCAGCGCGAACGGTTCGGCCGGAAAGTGCAGGTGGAACAGCGAGCCGTCGGGCCCGCCGCGGCCGAGCACCTCGGCGTCGAACGCGTCGGCGAAGCGGATCGTCGAGCCGGGCTTCGGCGCCTTGCTCGCGCGCAGCTGCGCGAGCACCTCGGGGCCGGGCAGCACGCGCTCGACGAGCGCCTCGACCGCGCCGCCGGTGGGCTTCTCGCCGAACAGCCGCGCCTTGATCACGCGCGTGTCGTTGAACACGAGCAGGTCGCCCGGCTCGAGCAGCTGCGGCAGGTCGCGGAACACGCGGTCGACCGGCACCGCGCCGCGGCCGTCGAGCAGGCGCGAGGCGCTGCGCTCGGGCGCCGGATGCTGGGCCACCAGGTCGCCCGGCAGCGCGAAGTCGAAGTCGCTGAGGGTGTACGAACGCGTCGTCATGGCTTGCAGGCTGGACCGGCCTGAAGGGACCCGGGCGGCGTCAGAATTGTTCCATGCCCGACCGCGCCGTGCCGCCGAGCCCGCCGACACCCCGGGGCAAGACCGGCCCGCAGCGCGCCCTCGAGAAGCTCGGCCTCGTGCGCGACGTCGACCTCGCGCTGCACCTGCCGCTGCGCTACGAGGACGAGACGCGCCTCGTGCCGATCCGCGACGCGCGGCCCGGTGAGACGGCGCAGGTCGAAGGCGTCGTGCGC
>CALIDR010000244.1 GCA_938022295.1 uncultured Burkholderiaceae bacterium | reverse complement strand
TGGCCGGGCTGCACGGCGTCGGTGTGCATCTCGACGGTGGCGTTGCCGTACTCGAGCTCGTACGTCTCGGCGACGGTGTCGAACGGCAGCTTGCCTGTCTTGCGGATCGGCACGAAGCCCACGCCGAGCTCATAGGCGAGCACCGAGCCGATGATGAAGCCGCGCGCGTCGAGCCCCGCGATGGCGTCGGGTCGGGTGTCGAAGTAGCGGTGCACGAACTGGTCGATCAGCACCCGGAACACGCGCGGCGTCGCGAGCAGCGGCGTGATGTCGCGGAACATCACGCCGGGCTCGGGCCAGTCGGGCACCGTGCGGATCGTGTGCTTGATGAGGGTGCGCGGGTCCATCGCGGCGCGATCATAGGGCCGCGCGGGCGGCGTTGCCGCGCGCGGTTCAGGCCGGGTTCAGACGCGCGAGCACCTGCGGCCGGCCGCCGTCGGCCGCCGCCTTCAGCAGC
Source organism: uncultured Burkholderiaceae bacterium (assembly GCA_938022295.1). GTDB lineage: Bacteria > Pseudomonadota > Gammaproteobacteria > Burkholderiales > Burkholderiaceae_C > Calidifontimicrobium. The sequence continues at coordinate 6,797 of CALIDR010000244.1, read as the reverse complement.
AGGCCCTCGGCCTGCGAGGCCGAGTCGCCCGTGAGGTCGTTGAGCACGAACTGGTGCGTGATCCAGACCTCGAACCGCCCGGCGGGCACCGCGGCCAGCGCGGCGCGCAGCGCCTGCAGGCGCTGTTCGCGCGTCGCCGCCTCGGCGCCCACCGGCGAAGCGAGCGCGTCCCAGACCTCGTGGCGGCCGAAGGCGAGCTGCGCGGTGTCGACGCAGCGGCACCACGGGCTCGAGCGCACCGCCGCCGGTTCGAGGCCGCGGCTGCGGAACCACTCGCCGAGCCGCCGCGCCTGCGCGCGGCCCTCGTCGTCGAGGTTGCGCTGCGTGCTGCAGTCGCCGAGCCGGAAGCCCGGCGGGTCGAACGTGCCGGGGGCGAGCGCGTGGCGGAACGCGGCGGCTACGCCGCCCGCGCGCAGCGCGGCGGCGACGTCGACGACGGCCGCCGGCGCCGTGAGCGGCACCAGCGGCACGCCGGCGCCGGCGGCGAGCAGCGCGCGCCGGCGCACGCCGTCAGGCCACGGGCTGGAACGCATAGCCGTTGCCGGCGACGACCTTGCGCCCGAAGGCGGGGAACGGGAAGTGGAAGCCACCCACCAGCGCGTCCTTGGCGGCGACGCGGGCGAGCATCTCGCGGCGCACCCGGCGCGCGGCTTCGGCGTCCATGTCGAACTGCACCGCCCAGTCGGGGTTGCGGGCGAACAGGGTCGGCGCGTTGGTCAGGTCGGCGAGGTAGGTGAACGTCTGCCCGGCCGACGTGACCTCGAACAGCGTGTGCCCCGGCGTGTGGCCGAAGGCGGCGATCGACGCGATGCCCGGCAGCACCTTCGCGCCGGGCTGGAGGAGCACGAGCTTGTCGGCCGGCTTGTCGGCGAACACGCGGCGCGCGCCCTGGAACGCGCCCTTCAGCGCCTCGGGGGCGGCGTTCATCTTCGCGTCGTCCATCCAGAACGCGTGCTCGGGCGCCGGCACGTGGACCTTGGCGTTGGGGAACGTCCACGACCCGTCGCGCTTGCGCAGGCCGTTGATGTGGTCGCCGTGGTAGTGGCTGATCAGCACCGCCGTGATGTCCGCCGGCTGCAGGCCGGCGGCGGCGAGGTTGGCGAGCAGCTTGCCGGCCGTGGGCGGCGCGAATTCGCCGAGGCCGGTGTCGATCAGCACACGCTGGCTGCCCATCACGAGGACGAAGGCGGTGAACGGGATGTCGATGAAGTCGGTCGACAGGTTCTGCGACGCCAGCATCGCCTTCACTTCGGCCAGCGGCGCGTTGCGCACGAACTCCTCGCCGAGCGGGCGACGGGCGACGCCGTCGTTGACGGCGATGACCTCGACGTCGCCGACCTTCTGCCGCGCGAAGCCGGGCGCGGGCAGTTCGGGCGTGCCGAGGTTCGGCGCGTTCTGCGCCCAGACGGGGACGAACGACGTCGCGGACCAGGCGGCGAGCGCCGCGCCACCGAGGAACTGGCGGCGTTGGATCATGAAGACTCTCCGGTTGTGGGATGAACAAACGAGTTCAATCATGGCTCGCGCCGTCGTGAGCGGCCGGCGCGCGACTCGATGTCCGACCGGCGGACCCGGGTTCGTCTGCGGATGCCGGCGCGAGTTCGATCGCCCGCCTGCGGCACACTCGGGGCGGTGAACCGCGCCGCGCCCCGCCTGTACGTCGACCGCGCGCTGGCGGCCGGCGCCGTGGTGGACCTGCCGCCGGCGGCGGCGCGCCACGTGCAGGTGCTGCGCCTGCAGCCGGGCGACGCGGTGACGCTGTTCGACGGCCGCGGCGGCGAGTGGGCGGCGCGCATCGAGCGCATCGGGCGGCGCGACGTGCTGGCCGCCGTCGGCGCCCACGACGCGGTCGAGCGCGAAGCGGCGGTCGCGGTCACGCTGGCGCTCGGCATGCCGGCCAACGACCGCATGGACGACGTCGTCGAGAAGGGGACCGAGCTCGGCGCCGCGGCGCTGCAGCCGCTGGTGTGCGAGCGCTCGGTGCTGCGCCCCGAAGGCGAGCGCGCCGAGCGGCGGCGCGCGCACTGGCAGGCGGTGGCCGCCGCGGCGTGCGAGCAGTGCGGGCGCAACCGCGTGCCGGCGGTGGCGCCGGTGCGGGCGCTGCGCGAATGGCTCGCGTCGCTGCCGCCGCCGGCTGGCGAGGCGCGCCTGCTGCTGTCGCTGGCGCCCGATGCCGGCGCGCTGCCGGCGCTCGCCGGCGGCGCTGCGCTCGTGCTCGGCGGTCCCGAAGGCGGCCTCGCGCCGGGCGAGGAGGCGGCGGCGCGCGCTGCCGGCTTCGCCGCCGTCTCGCTCGGCCCGCGCGTGCTGCGCGCCGACACCGCGCCGCTGGCGGCGCTCGCGGCGCTGACCACGCCGACGCGGCAGGGCGGCCGATGAACCGGCATCTGTGGCTGCTCGCGTTCGCGCAGGGCCTGTACCTGACGAACAACGTCGCGTTCATCGCGATCAACGGGCTGGTCGGCCTCGCGCTGGCGCCGGTGGCGTGGATGGCGACGCTGCCGGTGGCCGGCTACGTCGCCGGCGGCGCGCTCGCCACCGGCTTCGTTGCCCGCCACCAGCGTCGCTTCGGGCGGCGCGGCGCGTTCCAGCTCGGCCTCGTCGTCGCCATCGTCTCGGCGGCGCTGTGCGCCTGGGCGGCGACGACGCGCGACTTCTGGCTGCTGACGTTCGCCACCCTGCTGGCCGGCTACTACAACGCCAACGGCTCGCTGTACCGCTTCGCCGCCGCCGAGCTGGTGCCGCCGGCGGCCAAGGAGAAGGCGATCTCGTGGGTGCTCGCCGGCGGCATCCTCGGCGGCGTCGTCGGCCCGAACCTCGCGAACGCGGCGCGCGACTGGACCGCGCAGCCGTTCGCCGGCGTCTACCTGGCGCTGATCGGCGTGGCGCTGCTCGGGCTCGGCGTCGTCTCGCTGATCCGCTTCCCGCCGCTGCCGGGCACCGGCGGCGGCGCGCCGGCGGGCCGGCCGCTGACGCAGATCGCGCGCCAGCCGGTGTTCATCGTCGCGGTGGCCGGCTGCGCGCTCGGCTTCGGCGTCATGAACCTGCTGATGGCGGCCACGCCGATCGCGATGGCGCAGTGCGCGCACCCGTTCTCGGCGGCGGCGCTGGTGCTCGAGTGGCACGTGCTGGGCATGTTCGTGCCGAGCTTCTTCACCGGCCACCTGATCAAGCGCTTCGGCGCGCTGCGGGTGATGGCGGTGGGCCTGGCGCTGAACTTCGCCTGCGTCGCGATCGCGCTCGCGGGCGTCGAGCTGATGCACTTCCTCGCCGCGCTGTCCGTGCTCGGGGTGGGCTGGAACTTCCTCTTCATCGGCGGCACGACGCTCGCCACCGAGGCCTACCGGCCCGAGGAGCGCACGACGGCGCAGGCGGCGGTGGACTTCTGCGTCTACACGACGATGACGCTGACGGCGTTCGGCTCCGGCGCGCTGGTGACCACCGGCGGCTGGACGTGGATGAACGTCGGCAGCCTGCTGCCGCTGTCGGTACTCGCCGCCGCGCTCGGCTGGCTTGCGTGCCTGCGGCGCGGCACCCAGAATGCGCTCGCGCGCTGACCGCCGGTCGGCGGTTCACGGAAAGGGGAGATCGACCATGAGCTTGCTCGAAACGGTGCTGGCGTCGCTCGCGCAGGGCGGTGGTGCGGCGCGGCCCGCGCCGGCGCGCGCCGCCGCCGGCGGCGATCTGCAGGCGCTGCTGCTGCAGGTCGTGGCGGCGATGCTCGCCGGCGGCGGGGCGGCTGGTGCGCCGGGTGCCGCGCGCGCGGCGCCACCGGCGGGCGGCGGGCTCGGCGCCGTGCTCGGCAGCGTGCTCGGCGGCGGTGGCGCGGCCGGTGGGCTGGGCGGCATGGCGGGTGCCGGCGGCGGTGGCACGGGTGGCCTCGGCGGCCTCGGTGAACTGATGCAGCAGTTCCAGCGCGCCGGGCTCGGCGACGTCATGAACTCGTGGATCGGCCCCGGCCAGAACGCGCCGATCTCGCCGAACCAGCTCGGCCGGGCGCTCGGCGATGACTTCGTCGGCGGCCTGACGCGCCAGCTCGGCGTGCCGCAGGACCAGCTGCTCGCGCAGCTGTCGCAACTGCTGCCGCAGGTCGTCGACCGCGCCACCCCCGAAGGCCGCGTGCCCGAAGGCGGCCTCGGCGACATCGGGGCGATCCTCTCGCGCTTCGGCCCGCGCTGACGTCGCCCGCGGTTGCGCCACGCCGAGTACCTCGCCCACGACGCGACCGCGCTCGCGGCCGCCGTCGCCAGTGGCGAGGTGAGCGCACGCCAACTGCTCGATCTCGCGCTGGCGCAGCACGCGCGGGTGCACGCGCGCGTCAACGCGCTGCACCTGCTGCTCGAGGGCCCGGCGCGGGCCCAGCTCGAGGGCCCGCTCGCCGGGCCGCTCGCGGGCGTGCCGCTGCCGATCAAGGACGTCGTGCAGGACTATGCCGGCGTGCCCACCGGTTACGGCAGCCGCGCGATGGCGCGCTTCGTGCCGCGCGAGCACTCGGCGATCGTGCGCCGGCTGCTCGGCGCCGGCGCGGTGATCTTCGCGAAGTCGAACGTGCCCGAGCTCGGGCTGAAGGCCGTCACCGACCCGCTCGCCCACGGCCGCACGAACAACCCTTGGGACCTCGCGCGCACGCCCGGCGGCTCGAGCGGCGGCGCCGCGGCCGCGGTGGCCGCGGGCATCGTGCCGATGGCCACCGGCAACGACGGCGGCGGCTCGCTGCGCATCCCGGCGGCGTGCTGCGGGCTGTTCGCGCTGAAGCCCTCGCGCGGGCGCGTCTCGCTGGCCCCCGGCTTCGGCGAGAGCTGGTTCGGCGCGCACGCCGACGGCGTGATCTCGCGCAGCGTGCGCGACACCGCGCTCGCGCTGGACGTGCTGGCCGGACCCGAGCCCGGCGACCCGGTCGTGATCGCGCCGCCGCCGGCGCCGTACGTCGAACTCGCGCGCCGCGACCCGCCGCGGCTGCGCGTCGGGTTCTCGACCGCGAGCCCGATCGGCACGCCGGTGCACCCGGAAGCGGTGGCTGCGGTGCAGCGCACGGCGGCGCTGCTGCGGCGCCTCGGCCACGACGTCGACGAGGCGGCACCGGCGATCGACGGCGCGGCGCTCGCCGCCGACTACCTGCACGTCTACCTCGGCGCGGTGCCGGCGGCGATCGCCTGGGCGCGCGCGCAGGGCGCCCGGGCCGACGAGTTCGAGCCGCTGACGCGCGTGCTCGGCGCGCTCGGCGAGGGCATCTCGGCCGGCACGCTGACTCTGCACCTGATGCAGTGGAACCGCCACGCGCGCGCGCTCGGCGCGTTCCACCAGCGCCACGACCTGTGGCTGACGCCCACGCTCGCCGGCCCGCCGGTGCCACACGGCACCGGCGACCCGCCGCCGGCGCAGGTCGCGCTGCTGATGGCGCTGGTGCGCACCGGGCTGCTGAAGCGGCTGGCCGGATCGGCGCTCGTGCGGCGGGCGATCGACCGCATCGCGCAGGAGAACCTGGCCCACGTGCCGTACACGCAGCTCGCCAACCTGACCGGCGTGCCGGCGATGAGCGTGCCGCTGCACTGGACGGCCGACGGCCTGCCGCTCGGGGTGCAGTTCGTCGCCCCGTTCGGCGGCGAGGCGACGCTGCTGCAGCTCGCGACCCAGCTCGAGGCGGCGCAGCCCTGGTTCGACCGCCTGCCGCCGATCGCGCGCGAAGCCCTCTGAACCGCGGCGCCACGGGCGGCGTGGACAATCGCCGGCGATGGCCGACGCCCCGACCCGCCCGCTGCTCGAGGTCGACCGCCTGAGCGTGCGCTTCGGCGACGCGACGGTCGTCGACGAGGTGTCGTTCGCGATCCGCGCCGGCGAGAAGTTCGCCCTCGTCGGCGAGTCGGGCTCGGGCAAGTCGATCACCGCGCTGTCGGTGCTGCGCCTCGTCGACGCAGCGACGACGAGCGGCTCGATCCGCTTCGACGGCCAGGAGCTGACGACGAAGTCCGAGCGCGAGATGCGCGGCCTGCGCGGCGCCGAGATCTCGATGATCTTCCAGGAGCCGATGACGGCGCTGAACCCGCTGTACACGGTGGGCAACCAGATCGGCGAGGTGCTCGAGCTGCACGAGGGGCTGCGCCCGAACGCGGCGCGCGCGCGGGCGGTGGAGCTGCTCGCGCGCACCGGCATCCCCGAGCCCGAGCGCCGCCTCGACGCCTATCCGCACGAGCTCTCGGGGGGTCAGCGCCAGCGGGCGATGATCGCGATGGCGCTCGCCTGCCGGCCCAAGCTGCTGATCGCCGACGAGCCGACGACGGCGCTCGACGTGACGATCCAGGCCCAGATCCTCGCCCTGCTCGACGACCTGCAGCGCGAGATGGGCATGGCGCTGCTGTTCATCACCCACGACCTGAACCTGGTGCGCCGCTTCACGCACCGCGTCGGCGTGATGGAGCGCGGCAGGCTCGTCGAGACCGGGCCGACGGCCGAAGTGTTCGACCGGCCGCAGCACCCGTACACGCAGCGGCTGCTGGCCAGCCGCCCGCAGCGCGTCGTGCAGCCGGTGGCGGCCGACGCGCCGGTGCTGATGGAAGGCCGCGGCGTCGACGTGACGTTCCCGATCCCGCTCGGGTGGTTCCGCAAGCGCGACTTCGTCGCCGTGCGGCAGGCGACGCTGGCGCTTCGGCGCGGCGAGACGCTGGGCATCGTCGGCGAGTCGGGGTCGGGCAAGACGACGCTCGGCATGGCGCTGCTCGCGCTGCAGCCGATCGCCGCGGCGAGGTCCGCCTCGTCGGCCAGCGCATCGACGACGCGCCGCGCGAGGCGCTGCGCCGGATGCG
>CALIDR010000243.1 GCA_938022295.1 uncultured Burkholderiaceae bacterium | reverse complement strand
GGATCGCCGGTGCGTGCGGCAATGGCGTGGACGTCGTCGCCGGCCCGCGCCGCCACCGCCGCGACGCGGTCGCCGGCGGCGGCCAGGCGCGCCGCGGCGGCGGCGGTCGCGCCGGCGGCCTCGCCCGCGCGGTCGAGCGTGCGGTCGAGCGCCTCGACGCGCGCGGCCAGCCCCGTGGTCAGCTCGCGCGCGCCGCGCAGCGTGTCGACGATCAGCGCCTGGTTGGCCGGCGCGAGCAGCGTCTCCAGCCCGTGCAGCACGTGCGCCACCTGTTCGCCGAGCTCGGTGACGCGGCCGGCGATCAGCTCGCGCTCGGACAGGCCTTCGGCGATCACCGGGTACGACTCACCCGGCGGCACCGCGGTCAGCGGCTCGCCGCCGCTGCCGCGGGGCACGAGCGCGATGTGGGCGATGCCGGTCAGCAGGTTGCGGTTCACGAGCGCCACCGTCTGCGTCGTCACCGGGGTGCGGCGGTCGACGCGGACCTCGACGCGCACGCGTTCGGCGTTGGCGCCGGCCAGGCCGTAGCTCTCGACGCGGCCGACCTTGATGCCGCGCAGGTTGACGTCGGCGCCCACCGCCAGGCCGTCCAGCGGCTGCTGCTCGAACAGGATCGTGTAGCGCTGGAAGTCGCGCTGCGCGCCGACGTTCTTCAGCCACACGACGCTGCCCACCAGCGCCGCGATCAGCGCCAGCACGGCCAGGCCGACGTACGTGTAACGGGCTTCGGCTTCCATCGCGGCAGGCACTCGGCTAGTCGACCATTGTACGAACGGAGAAGTATTCGCTCACCCACGCGTCGTCGACGGCGATCACGTCGCGCACCGCGCCGTCGGCCAGCACGCGGCCGCGGGCGAGCACGACGACGCGGTCGACGACGGTGAGCAGCGTGTCCAGGTCGTGGGTGACGAGGAAGACGGTGACGCCCAGGTCGTCGACCAGCGAGCGCACGAGGCGGTCGAAGCCGCGGGCGGTGATCGGGTCGAGGCCGGAGGTCGGCTCGTCGAGGAACAGGATCTCGGGCTCGAGCGCGATCGCGCGCGCGATCGCGGCGCGCTTGCGCATGCCGCCCGACAGTTCGCTCGGCATCTTCGCGCCCGCCTCGGGCGGCAACCCGGCCTGCCGCAGCCGCAGCGCGACGAGGTCGTCGATCGTCGCCGGCGCCAGCTCGGTGTGCTCGCGCAGCGGCACGGCCACGTTCTGTGCCACCGTCAGCGACGAGAACAGCGCCCCGTCCTGGAACATCATCCCGAAGCGCTGGCGCAGCGCGCCGAGCTCGGCGTCGCCCGCGGCCCAGACGTCGGTGCCCAGCAGCCGCACGTGGCCGGCGGTGGGGCGCAGCAGGCCGATCATCTCGCGCAGCAGCACCGACTTGCCGGTGCCGCTGCCGCCGATCAGCGCCACCAGCGTGCCGCGCTCGACGGCGAACGACACCCCGTCGTGCACCGTCTGCGCGCCGAAGCGGGTGACGATGCCGTCGACCTCGATCACCGCGGCGCCATCGCTCACCACCCGAGCTCCTGCAGCAGCACCGCGAACGCGGCGTCGATCAGGATGACGGCGACGATGCCCTGCACGACGGTCGACGTCGTCGCCGCGCCGACGGCGCGCGTGTCGCGCTCGACCGTCATGCCCATGCGGGTGCCGATGACGGCGATCACGAACGCGAACACCGGCGCCTTGACCAGGCCCACGGCGACGTGGCGCAGCTCGAGCGCCTCGCGCAGGCGGCCGAGGAACGCGCTCGGCGTGAGGTCGAGCATCGGCCCGGCGACGAGCATCGCGCCGGCGATCGCCGCCACGTCGCCGACGAAGACGAGCAGCGGCAGCGCCAGCATCAGCGCCAGCACGCGCGGCATCACGAGCACCTGCAGCGGCGACAGGCCGAGGGTGCGGATGGCGTCGGTCTCCTCGGTCAGCTTCATCGCGCCGAGCTGCGCGGTGAAGGCGGCGCCCGAGCGCCCGGCGACGATGACGGAGACGATGATCGGCGAGAACTCGCGCGTGGCGCCGATCGCCACGCCGTCGACGACGAAGATGTTGGCGCCGTAGCGCTCGGCCTGCAGGCCGAGCAGGTACGTGATCACGACGCCGATCAGCAGCGCGACGAGGGCGACGACGGGAATCGCGTTGAGCCCCGTCTGTTCGAACTGCGCCGTCAGCTCGCGCAGCCGCAGCCGCGAGGGACGGCGCAGCAGTTCGCCGAAGCCGGTCAGCGTGGCGCCGAAGAACGCCAGGTGGCCGCGCAGCAGCGCGCCGAGCGCGAGCGCCGTGCGTCCGACGTGCGCGAGCACGCCGCGGCGCGGTGCCGGCGGCGGCGCGGGCGCGTCGAGCTGCGCGCGCACCTGCGCGACGACGCGGCGCTGCGCCTGCCCGAGCCCGACGAAGGCCGGCGCCGCGCCGCCGGGCGCCAGGCGCTGCAGCGCGCGCCACAGCACGAGCGCGGCGGCCGAGTCGATCTCGCGCAGCGCCGAGGCGTCGACGACGCCCGGCGCCGGCCCGGCGAGCGAGCGCAGCGCGGCGTCGATCGCCG
>CALIDR010000242.1 GCA_938022295.1 uncultured Burkholderiaceae bacterium | reverse complement strand
GTCGCCGTCGCGCGAGGACGTCGACGCCTACGCCGACATCCGGCGCGAGCTCGAAGGGCTGACCGGCGCGATCAACGGCGCCTGGGGCGAGCTCGACTGGATGCCGGTGCGCTACATCCACCGCACCGTCGCGCGCCGGCGGCTGCCGGGGCTGTACCGCGCCGCGCGCGTCGGTCTCGTGACCCCCCTGCGCGACGGCATGAACCTGGTGGCCAAGGAGTTCATTGCCGCCCAGGACGAGGCCGACCCCGGCGTGCTCGTCCTGTCGCGCTTCGCCGGTGCCGCCGAGCAGCTGACCGACGCGCTGCTCGTGAACCCCTACGACACCCAGGGCACGGCCGCGGCGATCCAGCACGCGCTGCACATGCCGCTCGACGAGCGGCGCGCGCGCCACGCGCGGCTGCTCGCGCACATCCGCGCCCACGACGTGCACCGCTGGCACCAGGACTTTCTGCGCACCCTGAAGGAGGATCTCGGATGAACGACACGACGATGGAACACCTCGCGCGGCTGTGGGCCGGCATGGGTGGGGTGACGGTGACGGCGCTGCGCATCACGCTGATCGTCGTCCTCGCGTGGTTCGTCTCCCGCCTGCTGCAGAGGGGGATCCGCGCCTTCCGCGAACGCATCGCGAGCCGTCTCGACGACCGCGAGGCGGTCAAGCGCGCCGAAACGATCGGCCGCGTGTTCCGCTACCTGGTGGCGGTCGTCGTGACGCTGATCGCCGGCATGCTCGTGCTCGGCGAGATCGGCATCTCGGTGGCGCCGATCCTAGGTGCGGCCGGCGTCGTCGGCCTGGCGGTGGGGTTCGGTGCGCAGAGCCTCGTGCGCGACTACTTCACCGGCTTCTTCATCCTGCTCGAGAACCAGGTCCGCCAGGGCGACATCGTCAACCTCGGCGGCGGCCACGCCGGCGTGGTCGAGAACGTGACGCTGCGCTTCGTGCAGCTGCGCGACTACGACGGCCGCGTGCACTTCGTGCCCAACGGCCAGATCACGACCGTGATCAACATGACGCGCGGCTTCGCCAACGCGGTGATGGACGTCGGCGTCGCCTACCGCGAGAACACCGACGAGGTGATGGACGTGATGCGCGCGGTGGCCGCCGAGCTGCGCGCCGACCCTGGCTTCGGCCCGCGCATCCGCGACGACCGCGAGATCGCCGGCGTCGACCTGTGGGGCGACTCCGCCGTCGTGATCCGCTGCCGCATCCGCTGCCAGCCGGCCGAGCAGTGGGCGGTGCGCCGCGAGTACCTGCGCCGCCTGAAGCACGCGTTCGACGCCGCCGGCATCGAGATCCCGTACCCGCACCTGACGCTGTATGCCGGGCAGGACAAGGCCGGCCGCGCGGCGCCGCTGCCGCTGGCGCTGCACCGCGCCCGCGCGGCGGTGCGCGCCGAGGCGCCGGTGCACGCGTGAGCCGGCGCGGCGCGCGGAGTCAGCCGCCGGCGCGGCGCGTGCGCCCGGCCGACTGCTCGCGCGCGACGTCGATGAACTCGGCGGCCACCGGCTTCAGGCCCGATCCGCGGCGCCAGACGAGGCCGACGTCGACGGTGGGCACCTCGTCGCGCAGGCGCCGCGCGTCGACGTGTTCGGCGTCGAGCGTCCACGGCCGGTAGAGGAAGTCGGGCAGCACCGCCAGGCCGAGCCCGGCGCCGACCAGCGAGCGCACGGCCTCGAGCGACGACGTGCGCAGGATGCTGCGCGGCTTGAGCTGGTGGCGCGCCCAGACGCTGCGCATCAGGTCGTCGATGCGGTCGGCCTCGAGCACGATCTGGTCGTGCGCCGCGCAGTCGGCGAGCGTGACCTCGTCGCGGTCGGCCAGCGGGTGGTTCGACGCCAGCCAGACGCGGTTCGGGCTGCGCGTGAGCGTCTCGGCCACCAGCGCCTGCGGCTCGCCGAGCGCGTTGCTGACCATGATCGCGGCGTCGAGCTCGCCGTTGATCAGCAGGTGCTCGAGGAAGCGCGGCGTCTCCTCGGTGACGAAGACCTCGACGCCGGGGCAGTTGCGCCGGAAGCGGCGCAGCAGCTCGCTGAGGTAGTAGCCGGCCACCAGCGACGTGACGCCGATCGCGAGCACGCCGGTGAGGTGCTCCGTGGCCTCGTCGGCCTGCAGGCGGGTGGCGTCGGCCACGGCGCCGATCACGCGCCGTGCGCTGACGAGGAAGCGGTGGCCCTGGGCCGTCAGCACGATGCCCTTGGACGTGCGCTCGAACAGGCGGGTGCCGAGCGCGTCCTCGAGCTCCTGCATCGACTTCGTGACCGCGCTCTGCGCGATCGCGAGCATGCGCGACGCGGCGGCCACCGAGCCGCTCTCGGCCACGGCGATGAAGTAGCGGAACTGGCGCAGCGTGACGTGGCGCGGGTTCACGGCCGCCGGCGGCGCGGTGGATCAGGCCTCGCGAACGCCGAGCCGCTCGACGAGGCCGTCGAGCTCGTCGAGCGAGTCGAAGCGGATCGCGACTTCGCCGCCCTGGCCGCGCGCCGTCTTGCGCTGCAGCCGGATCTCGACCGTGGCCATCAGCACGTCGGCCAGCCGCTCCTCGAGCCGGGCGACGTCGCGCGGCTTGGCCGGCGGCGCCTTGCGGGCCGGGCGCGTGACACCCGCCTGCAGCCGGCCGGCGAGCTTCTCGGCCTCGCGCACCGACAGCTTCTTCGCTGCGACCTGGTTGGCCGCCAGGATCTGCTGCGCCGGCTCGAGCGGCAGCAGCGCGCGCGCATGCCCCATCTCGAGGTCGCCGGCGAGCAGCATCTGCTGCACCGGCGCGCTGAGGTTGAGCAGCCGCAGCAGGTTCGTCGCCGCGCTGCGCGAGCGGCCCACCGCCTGCGCCGCCTGCTCGTGCGTCAGGCCGAATTCGGTCACCAGCCGCTGCAGCCCCTGCGCCTGCTCGAGCGGGTTCAGGTCCTCGCGCTGCATGTTCTCGATCAGCGCCATCACGGCGGCCGCCTCGTCGGGCACGTCGCGTACGAGCACCGGCACCTCGTCGAGGCCGGCGAGCTGCGCGGCACGGAAGCGCCGCTCGCCGGCGATGATCTCGTAGCCGCGCGGCGCCACCGGCCGCACCAGGATCGGCTGCATCACGCCCTGGCTGCGGATGCTCTCGGCGAGCTCGTACAGCGCGCCTTCGTCCATCCGCGTGCGGGGCTGGTACTTGCCCGGCTGCAGCTGGGCCAGCTTCAGCGTCGCCGGCGCACCGTCGGCCGCCGGCGCGGCGCCGACGCTCGGCCCGAGCAGCGCCTCGAGGCCGAGCCCGAGGCCTTTCGGTTTCTTCGTGACCATGCGCCGATTGTGGGGGATGCCACGCCGCTGTCCGCCCACGCACGACGGATGCACGCTTGTCTTATGCTCGCCGGGCGGTGCCGACTTGGCGGCGCAGGAGCAAGCGATGACCCATGTCGTGTTCGTCGACGGCCAGGAAGGCACCACGGGGCTGCGCATCCACGAGGTGCTCGCCGGGCGCGCCGACGTGGAGCTGCTGAAGATCGACCCCGACCGCCGCAAGGACCCGGCCGAGCGCGCGCGGCTGCTCAACGCCGCCGACGTCGCGTTCCTGTGCCTGCCCGACGCGGCGGCGCGCGAGGCGGTGGCGCTGGTGACCAACCCGCGCACCTGCCTGATCGACGCCAGCACCGCGCACCGCACCGCGGTCGGCTGGGCCTACGGGCTGCCCGAGCTCGCCCCGGGGCAGCGCGACCGGCTGCGCGCGTCCAAGCGCATCGCCAACCCCGGCTGCCACGCCACCGCGTTCGTCGTGCTGCTGCGCCCGCTCGTCGACGCCGGGCTGGTGCCGGCGTCGCTCGCGGTGTCGGCGACGTCGCTGACCGGCTTTTCGGGCGGCGGCAAGAAGATGATCGAACAGTACGCTGCCGGCGGCGACGCCCGGCTGCACGCGCCGCGGCCCTACGCGCTGGGACTGGCGCACAAGCACATCCCGGAGATGGTGGCGCACACCGGGCTCCACGCGCGGCCGGTGTTCATGCCGGTCGTCGGCCCGTTCTACAAGGGTTTAGCGGTCAGTGTGCCCTTACATTACACGCAACTGCCCGGGGGTGTCGACGGCGCCGCGCTGCACGCCGCGCTCGAGCGGCGCTACGCCGGCGAGCGCTTCGTGCGCGTGATGCCGCTGTCGGACCCGGCCACGCTCGACGACGGCTTCTTCGACGTCCAGGCGTGCAACGACACCAACCGCGTCGACCTGTTCGTGTTCGCCGCCGCCGACCAGGCGCTCCTGATCGCGCGCCTGGACAACCTCGGCAAGGGCGCCAGCGGCGCGGCGGTGCAGTGCATGAACGTGCACCTCGGCGTCGACGAGGGGCTCGGCCTGTAGCCGCAGGGCGGCGTCAGCGCATCGCCTCGATGCGGCGCAGCATCTCCTCGGCGAACGCGCGGTAGGCCTGCGCGCCCTTGGCCGCGGGGTCGAACACGAGGCCCGGCTGGCCGTAGCTCGGCGCCTCGGCAAGGCGCACGTTGCGCGGGATGACGGTGTCGAAGACCTTGTCGCCGAAGTGGCTCTTGAGCTGGTCGCTGACCTGCTGCTGCAGCGTGATGCGGGGGTCGAACATCACCCGCAGCAGGCTCAGGATCTGCAGGTCGCGGTTGACGTTGGCGCGCACCTGGCGCACCGTGTTGACGAGGTCCGACAGCCCTTCGAGCGCGAAGTACTCGCACTGCATCGGCACGATGACGCCGTGCGCGCTGGCCAGCCCGTTGAGGGTGAGCAGGCTCAGGCTCGGCGGGCAGTCGACCAGCACGACGTCGTAGTCGGCGTCGACCGCCGCCAGCGCGCGCCGCAGCCGCTCGTGGCGGTGGTCGAGCCCGACGAGCTCGACCTCGGCGCCGGCGAGGTCGCGGTTGGCGGGCAACACGTCGTAGCCGCCGGTGGCCGAGCGCTGGCGCGCCTCGGCCACCGACGCCGTTTCGAGCAGCACGTCGTAGACGCCGAGCGGCAGGTGGCGCTTGTCGACCCCGGAGCCCATCGTCGCGTTGCCCTGCGGGTCGAGGTCGACGACGAGCACGCGCCGGCCGAGCTGCGCGAGCCCGGCGGCGAGGTTGACGGTCGTCGTCGTCTTGCCGACGCCGCCTTTCTGGTTGGCGATGCAGTAGATGCGGGCCATCGGGGTCGGGATCCGG
>CALIDR010000241.1 GCA_938022295.1 uncultured Burkholderiaceae bacterium | reverse complement strand
CCGTGCCGCCGCACCGGCGCAGGCCGCCTCGCAGGCCGCGGCGCGCGCCGCGGCGGCCGCCTCGGCGGCCGGGCAGGCCGCGCGCGATGCCGAGGCGGCCCGCGGCGCGGGCGGTGCGATCGACGAGTTGCGTGCCGCCGCCGAAGCCGCGCGCCGCGACGCCGAGCAGGCGCGCCGCGACGTCGAGCGGGCGCTCGCCGACGCCGCGCGCGACGGCGGCGAGCCCGAGGTGCGCGTCGTCAAGGTCAGCGCGGGGGACTTCCTGCCCGACCTGGCGCTGATCTGGATCGTCGGCTCGATGATCCTGAAGATCACGTACAAGGGCCGCATGCAGGCCGAGGCGCAGGCCGCGCAGGCCACCGAGACGGCCGAGGCCGAGTCGCTGAAGCGTCAGGTCGTCGAGGCGCGGCTGGCGGCGATGCAGGCGCAGGTCGAGCCGCACTTCCTGTTCAACACGCTGGCCTCGATCGACCACCTGATCGAGACCGACCCGCCGCGGGCGAGCCAGATGCAGAAGCACCTGATCGCGCTGCTGCGCGCGACGATGCCCACGCTGCGCGAGACGCAGGCGGCCAGCCCGCGCGAGCTCGGCCGCGAGATGGCGGTGATCCGCCCCTACCTCGAACTGCTGAAAATGCGGATGGAAGATCGCCTGCAGGTCGACATCGCCGTGCCTGCCGGGCTGCTGAGCGCCGAGTTCCCGCCGATGATGCTGCAGACGCTGGTCGAGAACGCGGTTCGGCACGGCCTCGAGCCGAAGCCCGAGGGCGGCACGCTGCGCGTGGCCGCCGAAGTCGTCGACGGGCGGCTCGTCGTCACGGTGGCCGACACCGGCGTGGGCCTCGGCGCCGCGGGCACCGCCGGCTCGGGCGTCGGGCTCGAGAACGTCCGCGAGCGGCTCGCGCTGCTGTACGGCCACCGCGCCTCGCTGACGCTGGCCGAGAACCCCGGCGGCGGCACGGTGGCGACGATCGCAGTGCCCTACGTGGCGCGGGCCCGCACGGCGAAGGAGACGGCCGCATGAACGACACCCCCAAGCTGCTGCTCGCCGCGCTCGCGCTCGTCGTGCTCGCGAGCGCGCTGGCCGCGGCGGCCTGGCTCGTCTGGGGGCCACCGTGGAGCGAGATGCAGATCTGGATCGACGGCCAGCGCATGGAGATGCCGCCGATGCACGTCGGCCACTGGCTCGTCGCGGCGGCGGCGCTCGTCGTCGTGTTCGCGCTCGTCGCGGTGCTGCTGCCGCTGGTGCTGCTGCTCGCGGTGGGCCTGCCGATGCTGGTGGCCGGCGTCGTGCTGGCCGTCGTGCTGTCGCCGCTGTGGGTCGTCGTCGGGCTCGCGTGGTGGCTGCTGCGGCGCGACCGGCGCTCGGCGTCCGCCCCGGCATCTCCGGCCTCCTCGGCCTGAGGTCATGGACGCGCCCACCGCCGTCATCGCCGACGACGAACGCCTGATGCGCGAGCAGCTGCGCACGCGCCTGGCCGAGGCGTGGCCCGAGCTGCGCATCGTCGCCGAGGCGAAGAACGGCGAGGAGGCGGTCGAACTCGTCGCGCGGCACCGGCCCGACCTCGTCTTCCTCGACATCCGCATGCCGGGGCTGACGGGGGTCGAGGCGGCGCGGCGCATCGCCCAGCTCGATGCCGAGCCGGGCTGGCCCGACGAGCGGCCGCTGCCCGAGATCGTGTTCATCACCGCCTACGACCAGTACGCCGTCGAGGCCTTCGAGCAGGGCGCGGCCGACTACGTGCTGAAGCCGGCCGAGCGCGAGCGGCTGCGGGTCACGGTGCAGCGGCTGCAGGCCAGGCTCGCGCGCCGCGACGGCGCAGGCGCCGCCGACGCCGGCGGCGCTGCGCCGGCGGTGCCGCTGCAGCAGCTGCTGCACCGGCTCGCGGCGCAGACGGGCCAGCCGAAGGTGCACCTGAAGTGGATCCAGGCCGGCGTCGGCGACACGATCCGCATGATCCCGGTCGACGAAGTCCTCTTCTTCGTCAGCGACGAGAAGTACACCCGGGTGCAGACGGCGGCGTTCGAGGCGCTGATCCGCAAGCCGATCAAGGAACTCGTCGACGAGCTCGACCCCGAGGTGTTCTGGCAGATCCACCGCAGCACGGTCGTCAACACCCGCCACATCGCCGGCGTCACCCGCGACGACCGCGGGCGCCAGATCGTCACCGTGCGCGGCAGCGCCGAAAGACTCGAGGTCAGCCGCAGCTACACGGGGCTGTTCAAGAGCATGTGAGGGCGCGCGACGCTCGGGCAGCGAACGCTCGCGGCAGCCGCTTGCCGGCCGGCACGCCAGCGTCGCGCACCCAACGTGCCACTGCACCCGCCCCGCGATGCGGGACCACGAGGTCGCCGTGTCCTGAAGGGTTCGCCAGGATGCCGCGAGGCTCCTGACACGACGCGCGAATCGCCCTGCGACGGGAGTGCAGGGGCGTGTCCCCGCTCAGCGTACGACGCCGTGCTCGATCAGGCTCTTCGCACAGGCGAGGATCGCATCCTCGGCGCTGCGGGGCTGCCAGTCGAGCTCGGTCCTGGCCTTCTCCCAGGACACGGGACGCCGCTTGCCCAGTTCGAAGGTCACCGACGCGGTGGTCTTGTCGAACAGCGCGAAAAGGCGCACCAGCCAGTCCGGCAACGTGCCGGTCGGGATTCGGCGGTCCGGGTAGTGCCGTTGCAGGACCAGCGCGATGTCGCTTGCCCAGTAGAAGGGGCCGCCGGCGAGGTAACGCTGCCCGGCCGCGAGGGGCCTTTCCATCGCTTCGACTTCCAGCCAGGCCACGTCACGAACGTCGACGATGGCGAAGCCGATCCGGGGGCATGCCGGAAAGTCGTGGTTCATCAGCTTGAGCACGAGCTCGGCCGAGGTGCTGTAGTCCTTCGCCAGCACGGGCCCGAGAATCGCCACCGGGTTGATGGCGACCAGCTCCATGCCGCCGCCGTCCCGCGCGACGAAGTCCCACGCGGCGCGTTCCGCAAGCGTCTTGCTGCGGGTGTAGTCCGAGTTGTCGGCGCTCGTCGGATTGGACCAGTCCCGTTCGTCGAAGGGCCGACCGAGGTCCAGGCCGCGGCCGTAGCACATCGCGGCGGCCGAGGACGTCACCACCGTCCGCTTCACCCCCGCCGCAGCGGCGGCCCGCAGCACGCGCAGCGTGCCCTCCCGCGCGGGCTCGATCAATTCGCGCGGGTCCCTCGGCTTGCGGGCCGGGAAGGGCGAGGCGACGTGGAGGGCGTGGCGGCAGCCATCGCAGGCGTCGGCCCAGCCGTCCTCGCGCGTGAGGTCGGCCTCGACGAGTTCGAGACGCGCGGCATCGCCGCCGTGGCGGGCGACGACGTTCCTGATCTCGTCGGTGCGCCCCATCGAGCGAAGCGTCCCGCGCACCGCATAGCCACGGCGCAACAGCTCCAGAATGCAGTGCTGCGCCACGAAGCCGGAGGCCCCGGTGACCAGGACAGTGCCTGTGTGGTCCACGTCGAGCCTTTCCGACGAGCGCGTTTGCCGCGGCCGATGCTACCGGACCATCGGCAGACATCGGCTGACCGACGGGTCGCCTGCTGGCCTCGTCGCCCAGCCGTGGCGCTGCCCTGCGGGCACATCGGGTCGAATCGGCGGTGCAGGCCTGCGACGACCGAGCAGCTGGCTGATTCCGCAACCCATGCGCCGCACGACCGGCACTTGCGCCTTGACGCGCGCGGGGGGCGTGGCGCTGCGGCAATGCGGCAGACGGACGGCGGGAGGGTCGATCGTGTATGCAGGGAGAACGCGCTCAGCATCGGCGCTCGAGGGGAGCGTGGCCCGGCCGGCCGCCGAGCCGCGGGCATCCGGGTGGCAGCGCGGTTGCCCGGCCTGTCGCCGCGGTCGGCGGGCGCGGCCACGACCGGGCTTCGCGAGCCGGCCGAGGCCGGACGATGTGGTGCCCGGGCCGGCGCAGCGATCGTCGCGCGCCGTCAACGGGCCCGCAGGCCCATGCGTTACGCTCGCCATGGAGGTCGCTGCGATGAATGCCCGCCCCCGCCGCCGAACATGGCTTGCCGCTGCCGCGGCCACCGCGGCGCTGGCCCTCGCGGGCTGCGCCACGGTCCCCGAAGTGCGCACGACGGTCGAGCCCGGCGTCGACCTCGCGCAGTACCGCACGTTCGCGTTCTACAGCCCGCTCGGGACCGACCGCGCCGGCTACCAGACGATCGTCTCGCAGCACCTGAAGGCCGCCGCGCGGCGCGAGCTCGAGGCGCGCGGGCTGCGCTACGACGAAGCCGCGCCGCAGCTGCTCGTCAACTTCAACGCCGCCCTCACCGAGCGGGTGCGCGTGACGCCGGCGCCGACGCTCGGCTACTACGGCTACTACAGCTACCGGTGGGGTCTGTACGGCGGCTGGCCGCTGGTCCAGCAGGAGGTGACGACCTACCGCGAGGGCACGGTCAACGTCGACCTCGTCGACGCCGCACGCAAGCAGCTGGTGTGGGAAGGCGTCGTCGTCGGCACCGTGACGCAGAAGGCGATCGACGACCTGCAGGGGTCGCTCGACGAGGCGGTGCGGCTCGCCTTCAAGCGGTTCCCGATCGCGCCGGCCGCGTCCGCGCCGGCGCGCTGACGCGTCGCCCTCAGCCGGCGCCCGTCGGTGCCGGGGCGCGCGCGGCGAGTTGCGCGCGCAGGGCCTTCAGCCGGTCCTTCGGGTCCACCTTCGGCTGCGACTCGTTCAGCTTCATCTCGGCGATGAAGCGGCTCGGCACGCCGGCCACCGTCTCGCGGCCGCGCTTGCGCCGGCGCAGCGTGCTCACCGCGAGCGTGCGCTGCGCGCGCGTGATGCCCACGTACATCAGCCGGCGCTCCTCCTCGAGCCGGCCGGGAGCCGCGTCGGCGTCGTCGCCGTCGCGGCCGGTGAACGGCAGCAGCCCCTCGTTGACGCCGGCGAGGAACACGTGAGGCCACTCGAGGCCCTTGGCCGCGTGCAGCGTCGACAGCGTGACGACGTCGGCGTCGTCGCCGCGCTCGGCGAGGCTCGCGATCACGCTGATCGTCTGCGCGACCTGCAGCACGCTCTGCCGCTCGGTCTCGAACGTGCCGCCGTCCTGCACGATCTCGCCGCCGCAGCGCTTGGCGATCCAGTCGACGAAGTCGAGCACGTTGCTCCAGCGCGCGGCGGCGAGCTTCGCGTTGTCCTCGCCGTCGTGCAGGTGCTGCTCGTAGCCGATGTCCTGCAGCCAGTCGAGCAGCAGCGCGCGCGCTGCCTCGCCACCTTCGGTGTGGCGGGCGCGGTATTCGAAGTCGTTCACGGTGCGGCCGAACTCGTGCAGCGCGGCGAGCGCCTTCGCGCCGACGGCGGTCTCCAGGCTCGGCGAGTGCAGCGCCTCGAACAGGCTCGTCTTCCAGCGGCCGGCGAACTCGCCGAGCCTGCCGAGCGTCGTGTGGCCGATGCCGCGCCTGGGTGTCGTCACCGCGCGCAGGAACGCCGGGTCGTCGTCGGGGTTCACGAGCAGGCGCAGCCAGGCGACGAGGTCCTTGATCTCGGCGCGGTCGAAGAAGCTCTGCCCGCCCGAGACCCGGTACGGGATCTGCGCCGCGCGCAGCTTCTGCTCGAAGGCCTTCGCCTGGTGGTTGGCGCGGTACAGCACCGCGAAGTCGGCGAGCTTCGCGCCGCCCTGCCCGCGGATCGACTGGATGAACGCCACCGCGCGCTCGGCCTCGTGCTCCTCGCCGTCGCACTCGATCAGGCGCACCGGCTCGCCCTCGCCGAGCGCGCTCCACAGCGTCTTCGGGTACAGCTTCGGGTTGCCCGAGATCACGGCGTTGGCCGCGCGCAGGATGTGCCCCGTCGAGCGGTAGTTCTGCTCGAGCGGGATCACCTTGAGCGCCGGGAAGTCCTGCGGCAGGCGCCTGAGGTTGTCCAGCGTCGCGCCGCGCCAGCCGTAGATGCTCTGGTCGTCGTCGCCCACCGCCGTGAAGCGGCCGCGGCGGCGGTCGTCGGCGTGGTCGACGAGCGCCTTCAGCAGCTCGTACTGCACCGCGTTGGTGTCCTGGACCTCGTCGACGAGCACGTGGCGGAAGCGCTCCTGCCACTTCGCGCGCGCGTCGGCGTCGGCGGCGAGCAGCTTCAGCGGCAGGCCGATCAGGTCGTCGAAGTCGACCGCCTGGTACGCGGCCAGGCGCTCCTCGTAACGCTGCATCACCTTCGCCGCCACCGCCTCGTCGTCGCTCGCCGCCACGGCGAGCGCCTGCCCGGCGTTCAGGCCCTGGTTCTTCCAGCGCGAGATCGCCCACTGCCAGTGGCGCGCCGTCTTCGCGTCGGTTGTGCCGCCGGCGTCGCGCAGCACGCCGAGCACGTCGTCGCCGTCGAGGATCGAGAAGTTGGGCTTCAGGCCGATGCGCGCGCCGTCCTCGCGCAGCATCCGCACGCCCAGGCTGTGGAACGTCGAGACGACGAGGTCCTTCGCCGCCCGCGGGCCGACGAGCGCCTTCGCGCGCTCGCGCATCTCGGCCGCCGCCTTGTTGGTGAACGTGATCGCCGCGACCTGCCTCGGCTCGAGCCCGACCTGCAGCAGGCGCGCGATCTTGTGCACGATCACGCGCGTCTTGCCGGAGCCGGCACCGGCGAGCACCAGGCACGGCCCCGCCAGGTGATGCACCGCGTCGAGCTGGGCGGGGTTGAGGGTCGGAGGCAGGGCGGCCATCGGCGGGGCGTCGAGGGGGCGCGGATCATAGCCGCGCGGCCGGCGCCGGCCCGCGGCAGGAGGGCTTCACTCGCCCGCCGTCTTGCGCGGTGCGGCGCGCGTGGCGGCCGGCGAGCGCTGCAGCCAACGCCGCACGACCGCCGCGACGGCGACGAGGCCGACGATGACGCCGAACACCGCGTACGGGTGCAGCGCCGCGGCCCAGGCGTCGACCTGCTCGAACAGGCGCGCGTAGACGACGATCGCCAGCGCCGTGGCCGACAGCACGACGCCGAGGTTGACGGCGGTGTGCAGCCCGAGCAGGAAGCCGATGATCGCGCCGACGACGGGCCCGGTCATCCAGAACGGCATGAACACGAACAGGAACAGGCCCGCGATGCCGAAGCGCCGCACGCTGCCGTGCCCCGACTCGGCGGCCGCGCGCAGGCGCGCGAGCTGCGGCGCGATGCGCCGGGTGTCGATCAGCTGCTGCCAGCCGAGCACGAACAGCGGGTAGATCACGAGCACCTGCGCCGACTCGACGACGAGGTTGCACAGGATCACCTCGAGCGGGCCGAGGCCGCCGGCGATGCCGAAGCTCATGCCCGCGGCACGGCCGATGACGACGTTCAGGCCGATCACCGCGGCGTAGGTCAGCGTGGCCGTCGGCGCCAGCATCAGGCCGATGCCCACCGCGGCGGCGATCGCGAGCGTCAGCGCCAGCCCCACCGCGAGCAGCCGGCCCTCGGTGCGCGCGAGCAGCGCGCGCCAGCCCGGTGTCGCGGCAGCATCTGGTGGGGGTGGCGGGTGGTGCGGGGGCGGCATCGGGCAGCCGCCGATGATGCCCGCGTCGCGGGCCAGGGGCTTGCGCCCGGGCAAGGGCCGTCGCGGCGCCGTCGTGCAGGCGTCACGCCGACCTTCGATACTGCGCGCATGTGGCGGCGTCGCACCATCCTCCACGGCGCATTGGCCGCCGCCGTCGGTGTGCCGGCGCTCGTGCGCCACGCCGGCGCGGCGGGCGAGCCCCGCTTCGCGCTCGGCGTCGCGTCCGGTCACCCGCGGCCCGACGGCGTGGTGCTGTGGACGCGGCTGACCGGCCGCGGCTTGTCCCCTCGCGTGGACGTGCAGTGGGAGGTCGCGCACGACGAGGGCTTCACGCGCATCGCCGCGCGAGGCACCGAGGTCGCCGAGGCGGCGTGGGCGCACAGCGTGCACGCCGAGCCGGCGGGGCTCGAGCCGGCGCGGGGGTACTGGTACCGCTTCGTGGCGCTGGGCGAACGCAGCCCGGCGGCGCGCACGCGCACCGCGCCGGCGGCCGATGCCGCGGCGACGCTCGCCTTCGCGATCGCGAGCTGCCAGCGCTACGACGCCGGCCACTACGCGGCGTGGCGCCAGCTGGCCGCCGACGCGCCGGACCTCGTCCTGTTCCTCGGCGACTACATCTACGAATACCCGTCGCCGCCCACGGCGGTGCGCCGCCACGAAGGCGGGCCGTGGCTGGTGACGACACTCGACCAGTACCGCGCGCGCTACGCCACCTACAAGGCCGACCCGCTGCTGCAGGCCGCGCACGCCGCCGCGCCGTGGCTGATGGTGTGGGACGACCACGAGGTCGACAACGACTACGCGGCGCTGCAGGGCCAGGCGCTGCAGGACGACTTCGCGGCGCAGCGCGCCGCGGCCTATCAGGCGTACTGGGAGCACACGCCGTTCCCGAAGTCGGCGCGGCCGAACCTGGTGGTGGCCGGCGGCGAGATGCGCGTCCACGGCCGGCTGGACTGGGGGCGCCTCGCGCGCATCCACCTGCTCGACACCCGCCAGTTCCGCGACCCGCAGGCCTGCCCGCGCCCCGGGCGCGGCGGCTCCAACGTCGTCGGCGCGGCGGCGTGCCCGGCGCTCGGCGACCCGAAGCGCAGCCTGCTCGGCGCGGCGCAGGAGCAGTGGCTCGCCGACGGCTGGGACCTCGAGCGGCCGTGGAACCTGGTCGCGCAGCAGACGCTGATGGCGCGCTTCGCCGCCCCGCCGCCGGGCGGCGAGGGCGAGGGCGAGGACCGGGCCGACGCGCTCGCCTGGACCGACGGCTGGGACGGCTACGCCCCGGCGCGGCAGCGCCTGCTCGAGACCGTCGCCCGCCGCCGCGTGCCGGGCGTCGTCGTGCTCGGCGGCGACGTGCACACGCACTACGTCGCCGACCTCAAGGTCGACTTCGACGACGCCGCGTCACCGGTCGTCGCCAGCGAGTTCTGCGGCACCTCGATCAGCAGCCGTTCGGGGCTCTCGCCCGAGCGCATCGCGCACGCGATGCGGCACAACCCGCACCTGAAGTACGGCCGCAGCGACCGCCGCGGCTACGTGCGCCTGCGGCTCGACGCGCGGCGGCTCGAAGCCGAGCTGACCGGCGTCGACGACGTGCTCGACCCGGCGAGCGCGGTGTCCACGCTCGCGCGCTTCGTCGTCGACGCCGCGCGGCCCGGGCCGCAGCCGGCGTAGCGGCGCCGCGCCGGCCCTGGCCGGTTCGGCGGCTCACGGCGCCTCGCACAGGCAATGCGCGAGCGGCGCCAGCGGCTGCTGCAGCGCCTGCTCGACGAGCCACGCCGCCTCGGGCGGCACGAGCCACCGCGCCAGCGCCGGCGGCGTGCCGAAGGCGGCGGCCGCCACGTCGCGGCGCGCCGCCTCGGCCCACCCCGCAAGCCCGACCTCGCCGCCGAGCCATTCGAGGAGGCGGGCCAGGGCGCCGCGCTCGGCCTCGACGTAGCGCAGCGGCGGGTCCTCGCCGAGTCCGGCGCGGCGCGCCGCCACGGCCACGGCGTCGCGCAGGCTGCCGGTGCGGTCGACGAGGCCGCGCTCCAGCGCCTGGGCGCCGGTCCAGATCCGCCCCTGCGCGACCTCGTCGATCTGCGCCGGCGTGCGGTTGCGGCCGGCGGCGGCCTTGCGCAGGAAGTCGGCGTACGCGTGGTCGACCGAGCGCTGCATCATCTCGAGCCAGCGCGGGTCGACCGGCCGCCGCGGGTCGTAGGCGGTCGCGAGCCATGTCGTCGCCTGCCCGTGCACCTCGAGCCCGAGCCGCTCGACGAGCCCTTCGGCGGTGGGCAGCAGGCCGACGACGCCGATCGAGCCGGTGACGGTCGCCGGGTCGGCGACGATCTCGTCGGCCGCCATCGCGATCCAGTAGCCGCCCGAGGCGGCCAGGTCGCCCATCGAGGCGACGACCGGCTTGCCGGCGATGCGCAGCAGCTCGACTTCGCGGCGGATCAGCTCGCTGCCGAGCACGCTGCCGCCGCCCGAGTCGATGCGCAGCACGACCGCCTTGATCCGCTCGTCGTGGCGCGCGCGGCGCAGCAGCTCGGCCGTCGTCCGCCCGCCGACCATGCCCGGCGGCGCTTCGCCGTCGACGATCGTCCCCTCGGCGACGACGACGCCCACCGCGTCGCCCGTGGCCGGCTGGCGCGCGTGCGGCAGGTAGCCGGCGAGCGAGACCTGGCGGAACGTGTGGTGCTCGGCGTCCTCGGCGCCGCGCTGGGCGAGCCGCGTGCGCACCTCGTCGCGCGTCAGCAGCGCGTCGACGAGCTTGGCCTCCAGCGCCAGCTTCGCCGCGTCGCCCTCGGCGGCGGCCAGGCGCTGCGGCGCCTCGTCGATCAGCGTCGCGATCGTGCCGGTGCTCAGCCGCCGCGCGGTCTCGACGCCGCGCGTCCAGTCGGCCCACAGCGCCTCGAGCACGAACGACTCGCTCTCCACCGTCTCGGGCGACGGCGCGGTGTCGGTGAACACCTCGGCGAGGTTCTTGTAGCGCCCGGCGCGCACCACGTTCGGCGTGACGCCGAGGCGGTCGAGGGCGCCCTTCCAGTACGTGCGCAGGCCGCCGTAGCCGGTGGGCAGCACGGCGCCCAGCGGGTGCAGCCAGACCTCGCTCGCGTGGGCGGCGACGAAGTAGGCGCGCTGGTCGTAGCGCGTCGCCCAGGCCGCGACCGGCTTGCCGGCGGCCTCGAAGCGGTCGACGGCGGCGGCCACCTCGCGCAGCGTCGCCGGCCCGGCGCCGCCGAAATCGTCGAGCAGCAGCAGCGCGCCGGTGATCTTCGGGTCGCGGGCGGCGGCGTCGAGCGCGGCGAGGACGTCGCGCAGCACGACCTGCGCCTCGACGGCGCCGGGGCCGAGGCGGGTCGCGAGCGGCACCGGGCGGCGCTGCTCCACGAGCGGGCCCTTCAGGTCGAGCACCAGCATCGTGCGCTCTTCGAGCCGCGGCGCGCCGCCGGTGGTCGCCCACCACAGCAGTGCGCCGCCGACGGCGACCAGCAAGGCGAGGAAGAGCAGGTTCAGCACCAGCCGGCGGGTGCCGTCGACGACGGCCCACAGGGCGGCGAGATAGCGGCGCACGAAGCCGCGCGGGCGGTCGGCCATGGTCGGATCCTCGAGGCGCGGCGACGGCCCCGCAACGACCTGCAGGCGGGCCTGC
>CALIDR010000240.1 GCA_938022295.1 uncultured Burkholderiaceae bacterium | reverse complement strand
ATCTGACGGCCGCGGCGGCGCTTTTCGGCCGATCGGCGCGGCGGTGCCTTCCTAGCATCGGCGCGAAGGAGCGGCATGGCGTCGCTCGCCGGGTACACCATGCTGATCCATCCGAACGAGACCGCTCCCGTGGCCGCGGCGTCGGCCGCCGCGCCGCGCCGGGTGCGCCTGGGCGACGTACTGCTGCAGCAGAACCTGCTGTCGCCCGAGCAGCTCGACGAGGCGCTCGCGCAGCAGCGCGGCAGCGGCAAGAAGCTCGGCCGCGTGTTGATCGAGGCCGGCCTGATCACCGAGGAGGCGCTCGCCCACGCGCTGGCGCGCCAGCTGCGCGTGCCGGTGGTCAACCTCAAGAGCTTCCCGGTGCGCAGCGAGACGGTGCGCCTGCTGCCCGAGAGCCCGGCGCGGCGCTTTCGCGTGCTGGTGCTCGAAGACAAGGGCGAGCACCTGCTGGTGGGCTTCGCCGACCCGCTGGACCTGTTCGCCTACGACGAGGTCTGCCGCCTGCTCAAGCGCCCGGTGCGCGTGGCCGTGGTGCCCGAGAGCCAGCTGCCGCCGGCGCTGGACCGCCACTACCGGCGCACCGACGAGATCAGCGGCCTGGCCAAGGCGCTCGAGAAGGACATCGGCGACGCGGTCGACTTCGGCGCCCTCGAGGCGAGCGTCGGCCAGGAGGGCGCACCCGTCGTGCGGCTGCTGCAGAGCGTGTTCGAAGACGCGCTGCAGGTCGGCGCGAGCGACGTCCACCTCGAGCCTCAGGAAGCCGCGCTCGTCATCCGCAGCCGCATCGACGGCATGCTGCAGACGCAGACGCAGGCCGACAAGCGCATCGCGCCTGCGCTGGCGCAGCGCCTGAAGCTGATGGCCGGGCTCGACATCTCCGAGAAGCGGCTGCCGCAGGACGGGCGCTTCTCGCTGCGCCTGCGCGAACGGCAGGTCGACGTGCGGCTGTCCACCCTGCCCACGCCGTACGGCGAGTCGGTCGTGATGCGCCTGCTCGGCCAGGGCGACGCGCTGCGCCGGCTCGACGACATCGGCCTGCCGGCGGACCTGCTCGCGCGCCTGCGCGAGATCCTCGGCCGCCACGCCGGCATGCTGCTCGTCACCGGTCCCACCGGCTCGGGCAAGACGACGACGCTGTACGCGGCGCTGGCGTCGCTCGACGCCGAGCAGCACAAGATCATCACCGTCGAGGACCCGATCGAGTACCGCCTGCCCGGGCTGACGCAGGTGCAGGTCAACGACAAGATCGAACTCGGCTTCGCGCGCGTGCTGCGCGCGACGCTGCGCCAGGATCCCGACGTGATCCTGGTCGGCGAGATCCGCGACACCGAGACGGCCGAGATCGGCCTGCGCGCCGCGATCACCGGCCACCTCGTGCTGTCGTCGCTGCACACGCGCGACGCCGCGAGCACCCCGTTTCGCCTGATCGACATGGGCGTGCCGCCGTTCATGGTGGCGAGCTCGCTGCAGGCCGTCGTCGCGCAGCGCCTGGTGCGCATGAACTGCGAGCACTGCGCCGAGCCGCACCCGGTCGGCGCGCAGGAGGCGGCGTGGCTCGCCGCGCTCGGCGCCGAGCCTGGCGCCGAGCAGCCGTTGCGCGGGCGCGGCTGCTCGCAGTGCAACGGCACCGGCTACACCGGGCGCATCGGCGTGTACGAGATGCTCGAGTTCGACGCCGCGCTCGCGCAGGCGACGATCCACGCCGACCCGGCCGCCTTCGGCGCCCTCGCGCGCGAGCGCATGCGCGGGCGCACGATGGCGCACCGCGCGCTCGACCTCGTGCGCGCCGGCCGCACCTCGCTCGCCGAGGCGATGCGGCTGGCCGGCGACTGACCCCGCAGGCGGCGATGCAGGCCTACGCCTGGCGCGGCCGCAACGGCCGCGGCGAACTGATCAGCGGCACGACCGACGCCGTCAGCGACGCCGCGGTGGCCGACCAGCTGCTCGCCAACGGCGTGACGCCGGTGCAGATCGCCCCTGCGCGCAGGGCGCCGGCAGCCGCCGGCAGCGCCTGGCAGGCGCTGCGCACGCGCCCGGTGACCGACGAGGACCTGATGCTGCTGTCGCGACAGATGGCCACGCTGCAGCGCGCCGGCGTGCCGATCCTGCGCGCGCTCGCCGGCCTGCAGGCGTCCACGCCGAAGCCGGCGCTGGTGGCGCTGCTGGCCGAGCTGCGCGCGCACCTCGACCAGGGGCGTGAGCTCGCCGCGGCGATGGCGCGCTACCCGGCGGTGTTCACGCCGTTCTACGTCGCGATGATCCGCGTCGGCGAGATGACGGGGCGCCTGACGGAGGCCTTCGACCGCCTCGCGCAGCACCTCGAGTTCGAGATCGACGTGCGCGCGCGCGTGCGCCAGGCGCTGCGCTACCCGGCGCTGGTGTGCGGCGCGATCGCGATCGCGATGGTCGTCATCAACCTGTTCGTGATCCCGACGTTCGCCGGCGTGTTCCGCCAGTTCAACGCCGAGCTGCCGCTGATGACGCGGCTGCTGCTCGGCGTGTCGGCGTTCACGGTGCGCTGGTGGCCGCTGCTGCTGGCGCTCGTGCTGGTCACGTTCTGGGGCGCGCGCGCGTGGGTCGCCACGCCCGCCGGCCGCTACGCATGGGATCGCGCGAAGCTCAGGCTGCCGATCGCCGGGCCGATCGTGACCAAGGCGACGCTCGGGCGCTTCGCGCGCAGCTTCGCGATGGCGAGCAAGAGCGGCGTGCCGATCAGCCGCGCGATGACGGTCGTCGCGCAGACGGTCGACAACGCGTTCGTCGCCCGCCGCATCGAGCAGATGCGCGACGGCGTCGAGCGCGGCGAGAGCATCTCGCGCTGTGCCGCCGCCGCCGGCGTGTTCACGCCGATCGTGCTGCAGATGATCGCGGTGGGCGAGGAGACCGGCGAGCTCGACACCCTGATGCTCGAGATCGCGCAGATGTACGAGCGCGAGACCGACTACGCGATCAAGGGCCTGTCGGCGGCGATCGAGCCGGTGCTGCTGACGATCATCGGCGCGATGGTGCTCGTGCTCGCGCTCGGCGTGTTCCTGCCGCTGTGGAGCCTCGGCCAGGCCGCTCGTGGCCACGGCGGGTGAGTGGCGTGGTGCGCGAAATCCTCACGCCCGGGCGCGCGCGCCGCTACTCCAGCCGCCGCCGCCCGCCACCGATAACCCGGCCACGCGGCGTCCACGCGCCCACCGGTTGCTCCCCACTTCCCGACGAGGTCTTCCCATGACACCCACCCGCTCCAGCCAAGGCGGCTTCACCCTGATCGAACTCGTGATGGTCATCGTGCTGATCGGCGTGCTCGCCGCGGTCGCGATCCCGAAGTTCGTCGATCTCGGCAGCGAGGCGCGCACCGCCGCCACGCAGGGCGTGGCCGGCGGCCTGTCGTCGGCGGCCGCGGTCAACTACGCGGCGCGCAAGGCCAACCCGGCCAAGGGTTCGGCGGTCGCGAACTGCACCGACGCCGGGCCGCTGCTGCAAGGCGGCCTGCCGGCGGACTATGCGATCACCGCGGCCGCGGTGGCCGCCGACGCCACGGCCACCTGCACGCTGACCGGTCCCGGTGGCGCCACGGCGACCTTCACCGTCGTCGGCATCAACTGACGGCCGCGCGGCGCGCCTGGCGCCGTTTCGATGATCGAGCGCCCCGCCTCGCCGCGAGCCCGCCACTGCGCGGGCTTCACGCTCGTGGAGCTCGTGATGGTGCTGGTCCTGATCGGCGTGCTCGCGGTGTTCGCGCTGCCACGCGCGCTGGACCTGACCGCCTGGCGGCTGCGCGCGTACAGCGACGAGCTGCAGGCGCAGACGATGGCGATGCAGCGCCTGGCGCTGCAGCAGCGCCGGCCGGTGGTGGCCACGATCGCCCCCGATGGCGTCACGTTCGCCTATGCCGGCGGGGCGACGATCGCGGCGCTGCCCTGCCCTGCCGCCGCGACCCCCTGCATCGGCGAAGCCGGCACGCGCAGCGTCACCTTCAACGCCGCGCACAGCGGCCGCGCGGCGACCTCCACCGGCACCGCGCTGCCGGTGACGGTGACCGCCGGCGACACGACGTTCGCCTGGCGCATCGAGACCGAAACGGGTCTGATTCGTCCCGCTCCTTGAGCCATCGCGGCAGCGCCGCGCTGCCTAGCATCGCCCCGAGCGCTGTTCCGGGACTCCGATGCCGCTGCCTGCCATTTCGGCCCACCCGCTTACCCGCCCGTCCACCGGCCGTGCGCCGCGCCGCCTCGCGCGCCCCCTCGCGCGCGGGCTGACGCTGGTCGAGCTGCTGCTGTTCGTCGTCGTCGTCGGCGTCGCGATGGCGGCCGTGCTGCGCATCTTCGTGCAGGCCACCGTCGCCGGCGCCGACCCGATGCTGCAGCGCCAGGCGCTGGCGATCGCCGAATCGCTGCTCGAGGAGGTGCAGCTGCAGCCGTTCACGTTCTGCGACAGCGAGGACGAGCACGTCGCCACTGCCGCCAGCGCCGCCGACTGCGCCGGTGGCGCCGACGCCGCCGGCCCCGAAGCGGGCGAGTCGCGCGGGGCGCTGCCGTCGTTCGACCACGTCAACGACTACCACGGCTACTCCATGAGCGGCATCGTCGACGTCACCGGCACCGCGGTGCCCGGCCTGGCGGGCTACACCGCCAGCGTCACCGTCGCCCCGGCCGCGCTGCACACGATCGGCGCCGGCAGCGGCGACGCGGTGCGCATCACCGTCACCGTGACCGGCCCGGCCGGCACGAGCGTCAGCCTCGACGGCTACCGCAGCCGCCATGCGCCCAATGCGTCGCTCTGACCCCGCCCGCACCCGTGCCCACGCGCGCGGCTTCACGCTCGTCGAGGCGGTGCTCGTGATCGTGATCACCGGCGTGCTCGCCGGCGTGGTGGCGCACTTCATCGTCCAGCCGGTGCAGGCGTACCGGGCGACCGCGGCGCGCAGCGCGCTCGTCGACCAGGCCGACCACGCGCTGCGCCTGATCGGCCGCGACCTGCGCGCCGCGCTGCCGCACAGCGTGCGCGTCAGCGCCTCGGGGCTCGCGCTCGAGCTGATCCCGGTCACGGGCGCGGCGCGCTACGCGACCGCGGGCGCCGGCGCGCTCGCCTTCGGCCAGGTCGACGACGCGTTCGACGTGCTCGGCCCGCCGCTGGCGCTCGCCGCCGGCCAGTCGCTCGTCTTCTACAACCTCGGCCCCGGCGTCACCGGCTCCGACGCCTACGCGCCCAATGCGAGCGCCGCCGAGCAGGCGGTGTCGAACCGGCGCACGAGCACGACGCCCGCGGGCGACGCGACGACGGTCACGATGGCCTCGCTCGCCGGGCTGCCGGTGGTGGCGTTCACGCCGCCGTACCGCGTCTTCGCCGTCGAGCCGCCAGTGACGTACCGCTGCGACCTCGCCGCAGGCCAGCTCGTGCGCCACCACGACTACGGCTTCGTCGCCGCCCAGCCCGACCCGCCGACGGGCGGCCGCAGCGCCGTGCTCGCCACCGGCGTCACCGGCTGCCGCTTCACCGCCGACGGCACGCTGGTGGCCGCCCGCTCCGCGCTGGTGGGCCTGCACCTGGAAATCGCCTCGGCCGCCGAAGCCGGCGCCGTCGTCCTGCACCATGCCGTCCACGTCGACAACCTGCCCTGAGCACCGCGCGCAAGCCGCGGCGGGCTTCACGCTCGTCTCGGCGCTGTTCGTGCTCGTCGTGCTGACGGCGCTCGGCGCCGCGCTGGCGCGCATCAGCTTCGGCCAGCACCTGGCCAGCGCCGCCGAACTCGACGCCGCGCGGGCGATGCAGGCCGCCCGCGCGGGCCTCGAGTGGGCCACGTTCCAGGTCCTGCGCAGCCCGCCGCCGCCAGCGGCGGCGCCCGCCTGCTTCGGGCCGACGAGCTTCACCGCCGCGGGGCTCGAGGGCTTCACGGTGACGGTGCAGTGCACCCGCACGCCGGCCGCCGGCACGGTGGCCGATGGCGTCGACGAACTCGCGTTCTACCGGCTCGTTGCCAACGCGTGCAACGCACCGAGCGCCGGCGCCTGCCCGGGTGCGGGCGTGCCGGCGCGCACCTACGTCGAGCGGCAGATGACGTGGACGGTGGTGCGATGAGCACGACGGTGTGGCGATTCGCGATCCGCCTCGTGGTCGCGCTGTGGATGGCGCTGGGCGGCGCGGCGGCGTGGGCGGTCACCTGCTCGCCCTATATGGGCCAGGTCGTCATCAACGAGGTGCGCGTCGGTGCGACCGGCAAAGCGGCCGCGAAGAACCAGATCGAGCTGTTCAACGTCGGCAACGTGCCGCAGGCGGTCTGGCAGACGTGGTCGTACCAGGTCTGGCTGAAGGACGGCACGACGTCACCGGTGCGCAAGGGCACCTACCGGCTCAATGCCGGCCATGCCGTCAACGGCGCGTTCATCTACGGCACGACGGCCAAGGTCTGGCTGCAGAACCAGAACAACAGGGCGGTCGACATCGCGCTGTACGACGGCAACGGCGCCCTCGTCGCCTACTTCGCGATCGAAGGGCAGGCGCAGGCGGTGCCGGCGTGCCACGGACCGGTGACGGTGGTCCAGGCTTCCAGCAACAAGAAGGACAACGGCTCGATCCGCCGCGCGACCGACGGCGGCGCATGGCCGGCGGCGCTGACCCAGACCGGGGTGCACACGATCGGGCGCACCAACGTCTGCAGCACCGGCGCCGACCTCGTCGTGACGCACGACGTCGACTACGCGAAGCCGGTGCGCAACACGACGACGGTGGCGTTCACCGTCACCGTGTTCAACAACGCGTGCACCACCAACGTCGCCGGCGTCGAGGTCACGGTCACGAACCTGACGACGGCGGCGCTGTCGGGCCGGGCGGTGGCGGTGTCGGCGGGTTCCGCGACGGGCACCGGCACGATCACGTGGAACGTGGGCACCGTCAACGCCGGCGTCGCGCGCACGCTGACGGTGACCGGCAAGCCGACCGCGCTCGGCACGCTGACCTCCACCGCCACGGTGACGAAGCCGACCACGGGCCTCGTGAACACCGGCGACGACAGCGACAGCGCCTCGATCACCGTCTACGACTTCAACTACGTCGCGCTGTCGCTCGAGCGCGACCAAGCCACCGAAGGCACCGACCTGCGATTCGCCGTCAAAGTGGTCGCCAACGTGCCGGTGGCGGCGAACACGACGGTCGCCTACACCGTCGGCGGCACCGCCGGCGCGGGCGACCACGACCTCGGCAGCGGTGGCACCGTCGTCATCGCCAAGGACGACGACACGGCCACGATCGAGTTCTCGATCACCGACGACACGCTGTGGGAGCCGACGAAGACGATCGTGATCACGATCACCGCGGTGGCGACCACCGACGCCAAGGTGCGGCTCGGCAGCGCCGCCACCGGCGACGTGCTGAGCGAGGAGATCACGCTCTACGACGACGACCCGCTGCAGGTGCACCACTACGAGCTCGTCGTGCCGAGCACGGCGGTGAGCTGCACCGCGGTGCCGGTGGCGGTGCACGCCTGCGCCGACGCGTCGAGCCCGTGCACGAACCGGTTCACGGGCCTGGCCGGCAAGACGGCGACGCTCGCCGCGAGCGCCGGCAGCCTCGGCGCGACGACGCTCACGTTCGACGCCGACGGCGTCGCGGCGACGACGCTGGCGCACCCCGGCGCCGCCGACGGCGCGAGCGTCACGCTGACGCTCGGCGGCGAGCAGGTGGCGGCGGGTTCGCCGCGCCGCTGCTGCCCCGACGGCGTGGCCTGCGTGCAGGCCTCGCAGTGCAGCGTCACGCTGCGCACCGCGGGATTCGTGATCGCGGCGGCGCCGGGCGGTGCCGCCACCACGGTGCCGACGCAGACGGCGGGCACCACCTCGGCCGGTCACGTGCTGCGCGCCTTGCGCAGCGACGGCGCCACCAAGGCCTGCACGGCGGCGCTCAGCGGGGCGACGACGGTCGACTGGTCGTACACCTGCCACGACCCGGCGACGTGCAGCGCCGGCGCGCGGATGACGATCACCGGCGCGGCCGCGACGGCCGTGGCCGGCAACCCCCATCCCGGCGGCGCGGCGAGCACCCCGGTGGCGATGCACTTCGACGCCGACGGCAACGCGCCGTTCACGCTGCGCTACGCCGACGTCGGCCGCGTCTCGCTGCGCGCGAGCAAGGCCGCCGGCGGCGCGCTGAAGGCGCCGCTGGCGGGCGCGAGCAACGCGTTCGTCGTGCGGCCGGCCGGCTTCGTGCTCTCCGACATCCGCTGCGCGACGTACGCCCCCGGCTCGTGCGCGACCACCGCGATCCCCGCCCCCGGCCTCAACCCCGGCGCGGCGTCGGCCGCCGGCACGCCGTTCCTGCCCGCGGGCGCGCCGTTCGCGGCCACCGTCACCGCGGTCGACGCCGCCGGCCAGCCGACGCCCAACTACGGCCGCGAGGCGCAAGCCGAAGGCGTGCGGCTCGACCTGGCGCTGGTGGCCCCGGCCGGCGGCCACGCACCGCCGCTCGGCAACGCGACCGGCTTCGGCGCCTTCGCCGGCGGCACGGCCAGCGGCAGCGCGTTCACCTGGCCCGAGGTCGGCATCGTGGCGCTCACGCCGCGCGTGGCCGACGGCGACTACCTCGGCGCGGGCGACGTCGTCGGCACGCCGGCGAGCCCGGTCGGGCGCTTCGTGCCGGCGCGGCTGGCCGCCGCGGGCACCGCGGTCACCCACCGCGCGCTGCAGGGCTGCACGCCGGCGTCGACGTTCACCTACCTCGGCGAGCCGTTCCGCCTCGGCGTCACGCTGACGGCGCAGACCACCACCGGCGCGACGACGCGCAACTACGGCGGCGCGTTCGCGCGCTTCGACCCCGCCGCGGCGGCGGGCTGGAACCTCGCCGGCGTGGCCGGCAGCACCGTGTTCTCGCCGGCCAGCGGGCGGCTGGCGGTGCTCGGCGCCACCGGCGCCTGGGTCGACGGCGTGGCCAGCGCGACGCTCACCGCCGCCGCGCTGCGCGGCGCCGCGACCGACGGCCCGTTCAACGCCACGTTCGGCATCGCGCCCGTCGACGCCGACGGCGTCGCGCTCGCGGCTCACGACCTCGACACCGACGTGCCGCCCGACGGCAACGAGCGCACCGCCGTCGGCACGCTGGACCTGCGCTTCGGCCGCCTGCGGCTGACGAGCGCGATCGGCGCCGCCGACCGCGCGCTCGCGCTGCCGGCGGCAGCGCAGCACTGGACCGGCAGCGCATTCGCCGACAACGCGCTCGACAGCTGCACGACGGTGCCGACGACGGCGGTGAACTTCGGCAACTGGCGGCAGACGCTGACCGCGGCCGACACCGTCGCCACCGGCCCGATCGTGATCCGCCACGGCCGCGGCGTGCTGCCGCTGGCCGCCCCCGGCGGCGGGCGCAGCGGCAGCGTCGACGTCGCGCTCAGCCTCGGGCCGGGGCCGCTCGATGCATCGTGCCTGCAGCCCTGGGTGCCCGGCGGCGGCAGCGCGGCCGCCGCGGGGGCCTGGCTCGCGTACCTGCGCTTCGCCTGGTGCGGCACCGCGCACGACCGCGACCCGGCCGCGCGCGCCACGCTCGGCCGCCAGCGCGGCCACGACGCGCTCGTCCACCGGCAGGAGAACTACTGATGCCGCGCTGGCCCTGGCGACGCACACCCCGCGAAGGCACCGCCGTGATCGCCGCCCTGCCCGGCGCGCTGGCGTGGGTACACGCCGACGCTGCGCTCGGCCGCCCCGGGGCGGTGCGCGGCTGCGGCGTCGTGCCGCGCGACGTGGCTGCGCCGCCGGAGCTGGCGCGGCGGCTGCGCGCGCTCGGCCTGCCGGCGCAGGCCACGCTCGCCGTGCTGCCGCTGCACGACAGCCAGACGCTGCAGATCGAGGCGCCGACGGTGCCGCCCGACGAGCTGCGCGCCGCCGCCCGCTGGCGCGTCAAGGACCTCGTCGACGGCCGCCTCGACGACCTGATGATCGACGTGATGGCCGTCGGCGACGACCGCCACCGCCCGCAGCGGCACCTGTTCGTCGTCGCCGCGCGCACGGCCACCGTGCGCGACGTCGTCGGCCTCGCGCAGGCCGCGGGGGTGCAGCTCGGCGTGATCGACGTCGCCGAGACCGCGCAGCGCAACCTGCAAAGCGCCGTGGCCGACGCCGCCGGCCTCGCCGGGCGCGCCACCGCGGCACTGGTGCGCCACGGCGACCAGCTGCTGCTGACGATCTGCGCCGGCGGCGAGCTGTTCTATGCCCGCCGCCTGGAGTGGAATAGCGCTGTCCCCCAGGCCTCGCCGGCCGCCCCGCCACCGCTCGACGACGGCTTCGACATCGTCGACTACGGCAGCGCCGCCGCCTTCGACGACGGCGGCACGCCGCGCCTGGTGATCGAGCTGCAGCGCTCGTTCGACGTCTTCGAGCGCTCGTACGCCGACCTGCCGCTGGCCGGCCTGTGGGTGCAGGCGGGCGACGACACCGATGCCCTCGTGCAGCGGCTGCGCCCGGCGCTCGGCCTGCGGGTCGACGTGCTGGCCCCCGAGGCGCTCTTCCCCGGCTTCGAGGCCGCCGCGCCCGAGGTGCGCGCCGCGGTGCTGCCGCTGCTCGGCACGCTGCTGCGCGCCGAGACCCGCCGGCCCTGACGGAGCGCAGGCCGTGGCCCAGCAGATCAACCTCTACAGCCCGATCCTGCTCGCGCCGAAGCGGTACTTCTCGGCCGCGACGATGGCGCAGGCGCTCGGCGCGCTGGTTGCGCTGCTGCTCGCGGCGGGCCTGTGGACGGCAGCGAGCACGGCGCAGCTCGCGCGCGAGATGGCGGCCTCGGCGCGCTTCCACGACGCCGAGCGGGCGCGCCTGAGCGCCGAGCTCGTCGGCCGCGCCAGCCCGGCGCGCGACACCGCGGCGCTCGAGCAGGCGCTGGCGGCCGAGCACCGGGCGCTGGCCGAGCGGCGCGCGCTGCGCGACGAGCTGCAGCGCACCGCCGCCGGCGGCGGCCACGCCGCGCTGCTCGTGCTGCTTGCACGCACGCTGCCCGAGCCGCTGTGGCTGACCGAAGTGCACGTCGCCGACGGCCGCCTGACCGTGCGCGGCCACGCGCTGCGCCCCGAAGCGCTGCAGCCCTGGCTCGGCCGGCTCGACCGCGAGCCGCTGCTGGCCGCGCAGCAGCTGCGGCTGGTGCAGGTCGAGCGCCAGGCCGGCGGCGCGGGCGGCGGCGAGTCGTGGCGGTTCGAGATCGCCGGCGCGCCGCGCGCCCCGGCGCCCGAGCGGCTGGCCGGGCGGGAGGCGCCGTGAAGCTCGTCTGGCCACCCGCGGCCTGGCAGCGCTGGGCGCGCCGCATCGACGCGCTGTCGCTGCGCGAACGCGCGATCGGCTTCGTCTCGGCGGCGGTGGTGTGCCTCGCCGTCGCCGACGCGCTCGTGATCTCGCCGTCGCTGGCCGAGCGCAAGCGCCTGGCCGCGCAGGTGCGGTCGCAGGCGGCCGCGCTGGCGGCGCTGCGCGCGCAGGTCGCCCCGGCCGAGCCGGCGGCCGACGACCCGCTCGCGCGGCTGCAGGCCGCCCTCGCGCACGCGCGCGACGAACGCGAGGCGCTCGAGCGCGAGATCGCCGCGCTGCGCGCGCGCCACGGCGACGGCGCGCGTGCGGCCGACCTGGTCGAGCGCGTGCTGCGCCGCCACGAGCGGCTGACGCTGCTGCGCCTGGCCGCGGTCGACGAGCCGCCGAAGGCGCCGGCCGAGGCGGCGACGCTGCCGATGCAGACGATCGACCTCGGCGTCGGCGGGCCCTACCTCGACCTCGCGCGCTACCTCGCCGAGATCGAGCAGGCGCTGCCCGGGCTGCGCTGGGGCGAGCTGAAGATCGACGGCGCCGCGTCGCCGCCGCGCCTGGACGTGCGGGTCCACCTGCCGCAGGAGACGCCATGAACCACCTCGTCCGCCCGCTCCTCGCCGCTGCCGCGGCGCTGTTCGGCGCCGCTGGCGCCGCCGCCGCTGCCCGCCGCCGCGGGGCCGGCCGCCACGCCGCCGCCCGAGATCGCGCTCGCGGCCCGCCACGTCGTCGTCGTCGACGGGCGGCCGTACCTCGTCGAGCGCGGGCGCCGCTACGCGGTGGGCGACCGCATCGGCGGGCGGCTCGTCGTCGAGGCGATCGACGAGCGCGGCGTCGTCGTGCGCGACGGCGACGCCGTGAAGCACCTGCCGCTGCACGCCGGCATCGTGCCGCGCCCGAGCCCGGCCGCCGCTGCCGACCCCGAGCCGGCGGCCGGTCTGCCGCCTGCCCCCGCCCCGACCGCGGCCGCCATGGTGCCGCCCACGAACGCCACGCCGCGATGAACCCGACGCCGTCCCCCCGCCCCCGCCCCGGCGGCGCGCTGCGCCTGAGCGCGGCCTGTGCCGCGGCCGCACTGCTCGGTGCCTGCGCCACCGCCCCACCGCCGCCGGCCGACGACGCCGTGGCCCGGCTGCGCGCCGAGCTCGCCGCCCAAGCCGCGGCGCCGGCCGCGCCGG
>CALIDR010000239.1 GCA_938022295.1 uncultured Burkholderiaceae bacterium | reverse complement strand
AGCCCAGCCCGAGCTCGATCGCCGTCTCGAAAGCATCCACCGCCGGCGCAAAGTGCCGCGGGTAGGCCGGCTGCCGCAGCCCGAAGTGCCGTTCGAGGAACGCGTCCTGCAGCGCGTCCTTGCGGTTGAAGATGACGGCCGGCTGCGCGAGCAGCCGGTGCGGCGACACCTCGCCGCGCGGTGTGCAGCACTGCCGCGCGAGCGCCGGCGCGGCGACGCAGCGGTAGCGCATCACCCCCAGCGGCTCGGCGACGCAGCCGCGCATCGCGTCGGCGCGCGCGGTGACGCAGCCGACCACGTCGCCGCTGCGCAGCGCGTCGTGCGTGTGCGCCTGGTCGTCGATCACGATGTCCAGCAGGAGCCGGTGCCGCGCCGCGAGCGGCGCGACGCCGGGCAGGAACCAGCTGGCCACCGAGTCGGCGTTGATCGCCACGCTCAGGCTCTGCCACCGCTGCCCCCCCTGTGCGCCACCGCCGCGCAGCCCGGCGAGCAGGTCGGCCTCCATCAGCCGCACCTGCCGTACGTGGCCGAGCAGCGCCTGCCCCGCCGGCGTCGCGCGCACCTGCTTGCCACGCACCAGCAGGCGCTGCCCGAGCCGCTCCTCGAGCGACTTGATGCGCAGCGACACCGCCGCCAGCGTCAGCGACAGGGCCTGCGCCGCGCCCGCGAAGCTGCCGTGCTCGACGACGGCGGCGAGCGCTTCGAGCTGGCGCGGATCGAGCATCGAACTCAAGTGAATCTTGATCGTAATGAGTTTAAGTCAATCTGCTTTAACTGCCGGCGCTCGCGCGGCACCATGCGCGGCATCGTTCACCGCCCTGCCCGGAGACCCCGATGACTGCCGCCCTGCCTGCGATGTCCGCCGGCCTCGTGCTGAGCCTGTCGCTGATCATGGCCATCGGCCCGCAGAACCTGCACGTGCTTCGCGTGGGGCTGCAGCGGCGGCACCTCGGCCTCACGGTGGCGGTGTGCATCGTCGCCGACGTGGTGCTGATCGCCGTGGGCGTGCTCGGCCTCGGCCGCCTCGGCGGGCTCGCGCCGCAGCTGCACGGCGCACTCGTCGGCGCCGGCGCGGTGTTCCTGGCCGGCTACGGCTGGCAGGCGTGGCGGCGCTTCCGCGCGCCGGCCGCAACCACCGCCGCAGGGCCGGGTGCCGCGCTGCCGGCGGCGCCGGTGGCGGCGCTGACGCGCCGGCAGGCGGTGCTGTCGGCGCTGGCGTTCTCGTGGCTCAACCCGCATGCCTGGGTCGACACCGCGGTGCTGATCGGCACCGCGTCGCTCGCCTACGGGCCGATGGGCGCCAGCTTCGGCGTCGGCGCCGCGGCCGGCTCGGCGCTGTGGTTCCTCGCACTCGGCGGTGCCGTGCTGTGGCTGGGCCAGCGGCTCGACTCGCTGCGCCTGTGGCGCGCGCTCGACGGCATCGTCGCGATCATGATGTGGGGCACCGCCGCGGGGCTGCTAGCCAGCCTGTTCTGAATGCGACGGCGGTCAGTGGTCGCCCCTGCAGGCCGCCCGCCGTCCGCATGAAGACGGGCTCTGCGGCGACGACGACGATCGCGACATCGATCTTCCGAAAGACCTGCGCCCGCAGGTACACCACACGGGCTGAGCCCGGACACGACCAGTCCCGAGGACTGGCCGTGCCTGGCGAAGGGCCGGTGTCCTCGCCCGCCGCGGCCTGCAAGGCAGACCGGCGGCAGGTGAACTCGACGAACCCCGCGTCGCGCCCCCCCTGGCGACGACGGCGAGCGAATGGAGTCCTGCCGAGCGGTTGGCATCTCGGCCCGCGCCGAATCCGGGCGCAACGAGGCCGCCTGTAGATGTGCAGTCTGTTCCCAACGAATGAAAGGGACTTGCCCGTCCCGAGGTGCCCGCGGGTGAGCGGGATACGGCATCGAAGTGCCCCGATGGGAAGTGCGAACTCTCGTCCATTCACCATCGAAAGGGGAAGTCCATGGCCATCGCATTCGTCGGCGTCGATCTCGCCAAGAACGTCTTCGCGGCGCACGCGGTCAACGAGTCCGGGCGGCCCGAACTGGTGCGCCCGGCGGTGCCGCGCGCCAAGCTGCGCGAGCTCCTCGCCTCGCTGCCGCCGTGCACGATCGGCATGCAGGCGTGCACCGGCGCGCACCACTGGGCTCGCAAGTTCCACGCGCTGGGCCACACCGTGCGGCTGATGGCGCCGAAGTTCGTGGCGCCTTACCGCAAGCGCGGCAAGAACGACGCGGCCGACGCAGCGGCGATCTGCGAGGCCGTGCAGCGCCCCGACATGCGCGTCGTGCCGGTCAGGACCGTGGATCAGCAGGGCCGCATGATGGTGCACCGCGCGCGCCAGGGCTTCGTCGAGCAGCGCACCGCCACGCTCAACGGCATTCGGGGGCTGCTGGCCG
This sequence comes from uncultured Burkholderiaceae bacterium, assembly GCA_938022295.1. Taxonomy (GTDB): domain Bacteria; phylum Pseudomonadota; class Gammaproteobacteria; order Burkholderiales; family Burkholderiaceae_C; genus Calidifontimicrobium. Next base: position 8,147 of record CALIDR010000239.1, on the reverse strand, counting down.
AGCTGTGGGCATCGTGCTGCCGCTGAAGGCCGCCACCGTGCGGCGCGAGGCTGCCGCGGCCCTCGAAGACCTGCCCGGCTGGGCCAACACGGTCGTCGGCGACCTGCTGAGCGAAGTCGCGCGGCTGGACGAGCGCATCGCGCAGTACGACCGCCACGTCGCGCAGATGGCACGCGACGACGAGCGCGTGCGCCGGCTGATGCAGCTGCCCGGCGTGGGCGAGACCACCGCCACGGCGCCGGTGGCGATGATCGGCAACGGCCGCGACGTCGACAGCGGCCGCCGGCTCAGCGCCTGGCTCGGCCTGGTGCCCGGGCCTCGCCCCTGGTCAGCATCGCGTGGATCAGCCGCGCGAGCTTGTGCGCCGCGGCTGTGACGGACTTCGGTTTGTCCATGCGCGCGCACGGCCGGCGGTAGCAGGTGCCCAGGGCCGACTGGCTCGTGCGCAGTGCCGCCGCCGGGCGCAGCGCCTGCACGGCACGTTTGGCGCAGTGCTTGGTCTGGGTCGTGCGGTCGTGCGGGGTCTCAGGTCTTGTGTATTGCCACGCCGTCCCACACCGCATTATAAAGCTGGTGTCGGGCATCATCGGCGCACCACAGGCGCTTGACCATTTTCGGCCCGACGCCGCCCCGTCGGGCTTTGGCCCCGAGAGGAGGCACACACATGCTCCGGGCCGCAGGCGCGCGCCCGTGCCGCCGGCGTTCGCGGGCCGCTGCGCCGCGTCGATCAGGCCCGCAGCGCCTCGCGCGCCGCTGCCACCGTCGCCGCGATGTCGTCGTCGCCGTGCGCCGCGCTGACGAAGCCGGCTTCGTACAGCGCCGGCGCGAGGTACACGCCACGCTCGAGCATGGCGTGGAAGAAGCGGTTGAAGCGCTCCTTGTCGGTGGCCATCACGGCGCCGTAGTTCTGCGGCAGGTGGCCGGCGAAGAAGAAGCCGAACATGCCGCCTTCGCTGTCGCCGGCCATCGGCACGCCGGCCTCGCGCGCGGCGGCGAGCAGGCCCTGCACGAGCGCCTGCGTCTTCCTCGCCAGCGCGTCGAAGAAGCCGGGCTTGGAGATCTCAGCCAGCGTCGCCAGGCCGCAGGCGGTGGCCACGGGGTTGCCGCTCAGCGTGCCGGCCTGGTAGACGGGGCCGAGCGGGGCGAGCTGCTCCATGATGCGGCGCGGGCCGCCGAACGCCGCCAGCGGCATACCGCCGCCGATCACCTTGCCGAACACGCTCATGTCGGGCGCGAAGCCGGGGATGTGCCGGGCGTACAGGCTCTGCGCGCCGCCGAGCGCGACGCGAAAGCCCGTCATCACCTCGTCGAACACGAGCAGCGCGCCGTGCCTGGTGCACAGCTCGCGCAGCCGCGCCATGAACGGCACGCTCGCGCGCACGAAGTTCATGTTGCCGGCGATCGGCTCGACCATCACGCAGGCGATGCGCTCGCCGTGGACCTTGAAGGCCTCGTCGAGCTGGGCGAGGTTGTTGTACTCGAGCACCAGCGTGTGCTGCACGACTTCGGCCGGCACGCCGGCGCTCGTCGGGTGGCCGAACGTGGCCAGGCCCGAGCCGGCCTTGACGAGCAGCGCGTCGGCGTGGCCGTGGTAGCAGCCCTCGAACTTGACGATCATCGGCCGCCCGGTGGCGCCGCGCGCCAGGCGCAGGGCGCTCATCGCCGCCTCGGTGCCGCTGGAGACGAGCCGCACCTGCTCGACGCTCGGCACGCGGGCGATGATCGCCTCGGCGAGCTGGACCTCGCGCTCGGTCGGCGCACCGAAGCTGAAGCCGTCGGCGGCGGCGCGCTGCACGGCCTCGAGCACGGCCGGGTGGCCGTGGCCGAGGATCATCGGGCCCCACGAGCCGATGTAGTCGACGTAGCGCCGGCCCTCGGCGTCCCACAGGTACGGGCCCTGCGCGCGAGCGATGAAGCGCGGCGTGCCGCCAACGGCGCGGAAGGCGCGCACCGGCGAATTCACGCCGCCGGGGATGACGCGCTGCGCGCGGGCGAAGAGTTCGGCGTTGTTCATCTGGCAGGCACCCCGCCGCCCGTTGCCGTGGACCGCCACCTCGCCGGGCGGCGGCCGAAGGCGGGCGTGCGGGTGTGGTGAATGGTCAGTGGATCCGCCGCGACACCGGCTTCGGTTCCTCGGGCGGGGGCTCGGGCTCGTTGCCGCCGTCGCCGCCGCCTTCCTCCTCGGCGGGCGGCAGGGCCCAGAAGAAGCGGTCGGGCACGACGTTGCCCATGCCGGGGCGGAAGCCCGCGTCCAGGCTCTGGTCGAGGAACGACAGCGCCTCGCCGACGGCGGCCGGCAGGTCGGCACCCGAGGCGAGCAGCGCCGCCAGCGCGGCCGACAGCGTGTCGCCGGCGCCGACGAACGAGGTCTCGAACAGCTCGAACTTCTCGCCGGTGATCGCGCCCTGCGGCGAGGCGAGCACGTTGTCGATGTACTGCTCGCTGCCCTTGGACGGCAGCATGATGCCGGTGACCAGCACGTGGCGCGTGCCGTGCTCGCCGGCGGCCACGGCGAGCTCGCGTGCCGAGGGCGGGCGCTCGCTGTCCCAGTCGGGCAGCAGGAAGTCGGTCAGCGTCTTGTGGTTGCCCACCAGCACCTCGGTGGCCGGCAGCACGAGGTCGCGGAACGCGTCGCTGTAGGCCTGCGCCTCGTCGTCGCCCATCCAGCCGAGCGCCGGCATGTAGGCCACGACCGGCACGTCGGGGTAGTCGGACAGGATCTCGGCCACCGCGCCGACGATCTCGGCGCTGCCGAGGAAGCCGACCTTGACGGCGGCCATCGTCACGTCCTGCAGGATGCTGCGCGCCTGCTCGGCGACGACGTCGGGATCGAGCACGTGGTGGCCGAAGACCTCGGCCGTGTCGCGCATCAGGATGCCGGTGAGCACCGGCAGCGGGTGCGCGCCCATCGCGGCGATCGTCGTGATGTCGCCGCTGCTGCCGCCGGCGCCGCTGGGGTCGCCGGCGTTGAAGCTGAGCACGCTGGCCGGCGCCTGGCCGTCGGTGTCGGTGTCGGGGGAGTTGCCAGACGGGGTGGGCTCGGGAGTCATGGCGGCGGTCCGGCGGGGTCTCGGGGCTGCGGGCGTTGCCGCCTGCGGCGGGGCTGGCCGAGGCGGCGGCGCCTGCCGCGCGGCCACGCGGGCGCCGCCACCCCGATGCATACAATCGAAAAATCATTGTAGTGACTGCCCAGCCACCGTGAGCGAACCCAAGACCTACATGTGCCTGATCTGCGGTTGGATCTACGACGAGGCGGTCGGCGACCCGGAGCACGGCATCGCCGCGGGCACGCGCTGGGCCGACGTGCCGATGAACTGGACCTGTCCGGAATGCGGCGCGCGCAAGGAAGACTTCGAGATGGTCCAGATCTGACCGTCGTCGGGCCCGCCACCGGCTGCGGCGGGCACGCACGCCCGGTTTGCGCGCCTTTTTTGGCGCAAATGGCGGCTTCACGCGGGCACTCGCCGGCCGATGATCAAGCTCACGACCGTTCGGTCCGATGCTGGTTCGGCATGTCGTTGAGGAGAATCCGTCGTGAGTGACGAAATCGCGGACTCCGCGCGGGGTGGAACGAGGGTGCTGGTCATCGACGACAGCAACACGATCCGCCGCAGCGCCGAGATCTTCCTGCGCCAGGGGGGGTTCGACGTCCTGCTCGCCGAGGACGGCTTCGACGCCCTGGCCAAGATCAACGACCACGACCCCGAGCTGATCTTCTGCGACATCCTGATGCCGCGGCTGGACGGCTACCAGACCTGCGCCATCATCAAGCGCAACCCGCGCTTCGCCGACGTGCCGGTGATCATGCTGTCGTCCAAGGACGGCCTGTTCGACAAGGCGCGCGGGCGCATGGTCGGCTCGCAGGACTACCTGACCAAGCCGTTCACCAAGGAACAGCTGCTGCGCGCCGTCGAGCAGCACCGCCGCCAGCCGGCCTGAGCCGCCCCGCCGCGCGCGATCCCCGCCGGCGCGGCCGCGAACGACCGAGAGAGAACGAGCGATGACGATACGCAAGATCCTGGTGGTCGACGACTCGAAGACCGAACTGCACCACCTGTCCGACGTGCTCGGGCGCGCGGGCTTCCAGGTGCGCACGGCGCAGAACGGCGACGACGCGCACCGGCGCCTGGCCGAGGAGCGGCCCGACCTGATCCTGATGGACGTCGTGATGCCCGGCCTCAACGGCTTCCAGCTCACGCGCGCGATCACGCGCGACCCGCGCTACGCCGACGTGCCGGTGATCATGTGCACGAGCAAGAACCAGGAGACCGACAAGGTCTGGGGCATGCGCCAGGGCGCGCGCGACTACGTCGTCAAGCCCATCGACGCCGGCGAGCTGATCGCCAAGATCCGGGCCCTCGGCTGAAGCGGTGAGCGAATGAACATGGCCGACAAGGAAGCCCTGCGGGCTTTGCAGACGCGACTGGCCGAGCGCCTGCGCTCGGCGCAGACGCAGCCGCGGGCTTCGTCGTGGCTGGCCGTCGAGTGCCGCGGCCACGGGCTGCTGTTCCCGCTCGACCAGGCCGGCGAGATCTTTCCGGTGCCGCCGCTGCTGCCGGTGCCGCACACGGCGGCGTGGTTCGCCGGCGTGGCGAACCTGCGCGGCAACCTGTTCGCCGTCGTCGACCTGGCGCAGTTCCTCGGCCTGGCGACGGCCCCGCTGCCCGAGGCCGCCCGCGAGCAGGCGCGCGTCGTCGCGCTGGCCGCCCGCGCCGGCGTCAACGCCGCGCTGCTGGTCGACCGCCTGGCGGGCCTGCGCAGCGCCGAGCAGCTGCAGCCGGTGGCCGGCACCGGCGGCGAGGAACGGCCGCCGTTCGCCGGCGCCGTGCTGCAGGACGCCGAAGGCCGCTGGTGGCAGGAGATCCTGCCCGCCGCGCTGGCCGAGGACGAGCGGTTCCTGCTCGTCGGCCGCTGACCCCGCCGCCGCGCCGCCCCGCCCCGCGCGCCACCCCCGAACCCCACGCCTGACGCGAGAGAGAACGCGATGAACATCCTGGACCGAGTCAAGAGCCCGTCCCCCCGGCCGGCCCCGGCGCTGTCGGCCGCCGCGCCGGCCGGCCGCGGATACGGCTACGACGACGACTTCGGCGGCTCGACGCTGGCGCCCGCCGGCGCCGGCCGCGACGCCGGGGCGTCGTCGCTGATCACGGAAGCGTCGCCGTCGGAGCTCGCCGGCGACTTCGCGAGCGCCCCGGCGGTAGGCGACGGGCCCTTGCCCGCGGCCGCGGCCGCGAGCCCGGCGTCGGTGGCACGCCGCCAGCAGCTGCTGATCGGCCTGGGCGCGCTCGGCGTCGCGGCGCTGGCCGCCGGCATCGTGATGGGCGACCTCGGCGGGCTGCCGCTGGCGCTGGCAGCCGGCGGCGCGCTGGCGCTGCTCGGCGGCGCGTTCGGCGTCGTGCGGCTCGTCGTCGGCGACCAGGCGCAGCGCGCGCAGCAGGCGCAGCAGCAGCGGCTCGAGGCCGAGCGCCAGGAGCTCGAGGCCAAGCGCGTCAACGACGCCAACCAGGCCGCGATCCTGCGCCTGATGAACGAGCTGCAGGCCGTCGCCGAGGGCGACCTGACGCAGCAGGCCACCGTCACCGAGGACATCACCGGCGCGATCGCCGACTCGGTCAACTACACCGTCGAGGAGCTGCGCAACCTCGTCGCGCAGGTGCAGGCCACGGCCAACCGCGTGACCGAGACGACGGAGCAGGTCGAGGCCAACTCGATCGAGCTGCTGGCGGCGTCGACCGAACAGCTGCGCGAGATCCGCGCCACCGGCGAGTCGGTGCTGCAGATGGCCGGGCGGATCAACGACGTGTCGTCGCAGGCGCAGCAGACCGCCGAGGTCGCCAAGCGCTCGCTGAAGGCCGCCGAGACGGGCCTGACCGCCGTGCAGAACACGATCGGCGGCATGAACCAGATCCGCGAGCAGATCCAGGACACGTCCAAGCGCATCAAGCGCCTGGGCGAGAGCTCGCAGGAGATCGGCGAGATCACCGAGCTGATCTCCGACATCACCGAGCAGACCAACGTGCTCGCGCTGAACGCCGCGATCCAGGCCGCCTCGGCCGGCGAGGCCGGGCGCGGCTTCTCGGTCGTCGCCGAGGAGGTGCAGCGGCTGGCCGAGCGCTCGGCCGACGCCACGCGCCAGATCGCGGCGCTGGTGAAGACGATCCAGACCGACACCGCCGACGCCGTGGCGGCGATGGAGCGCAGCACGCAGGGCGTGGTCGACGGCGCGAAGCTGTCGGACGCCGCCGGCGCGGCGCTGGCCGACATCGACCGCGTGACGCGCCAGCTGTCGGACCTGATCGCCTCGATCTCGGTCGACGCCCTCAACGAGGCGCGCCAGGCCAACGTCGTGGCGACCAACATCCAGCACATCTTCGCCGTCACCGAGCAGACCGGCGACGGCACCCGCTCGACCGCCAACATGGTGCGCGAGCTGTCCAAGACCGCCGAGGAGCTGCGCCAGTCGGTGGCCCGCTTCAAGATCGCCTGAGCCGGGGCCCCCGATGACGCCCGAAGCCGCATCGCCGTCCGCGCTGCCCGCCGACGACCTCAGCGCCCTGTCGTGGGTGCACGACGAGGTGCGGCGCACGCTCGAGGTGGCCCACAAGTCGCTGCGCCGCCACCTGCGCGAGTCGGACTCGATCGCCGGCGCCGACGTCGACGCCGTCGATCCGGCGGTGCTGCGCCAGGCCCGCGCGCAGATCCACCAGGCCGCCGGCGTGCTCGACATGATCGGCCAGCCGCCGGCCTCGGCGCTGCTGCGCGCCAGCGAGGCGGCGGTGCAGCGCTTCGTCGCCCAGCCGTCTCGGCTGGACGCCGCGGCGGTCGAGACGATCGAGCAGGCGTCGTTCGCGCTGCTGGACTTCGTGGCCCGGCGCCTCGCCGGCCGCGAGGTGTCGCCGATGGCCCTGTTCCCGCAGTACCGCGCGGTGCAGGAGCTCGCCGGCGTCGCGAGCGTGCACCCGTCGGACCTGTGGAACGACGAGGTGCCCGAGATCGACCTGCCGGGCGACCCGCAGGCCGGCACGCGCAGCGTCGACGAGAGCTTCCGCGACGACGTCGAGGCGCAGATGCTGGCGTTGCTGCGCCAGCCGCGCGGCACCGCGCCGGCGCGGCTGAGCGCGCTGTTCGCGGCGCTGGGCAACGGCGAGCCGATGCCGTCGCTGGCCACGCTGTGGCGGCTCGCGGCGGCCGTGTTCGAGGGCCAGGCGCACGGCCTGCTGCCGGTCAACGTCTACGGCAAGCGGCTCGTGCCGCGGCTGCTCGCGCTGCTGCGGGTGTGCGAGTCGGACCCGACGGCCACCGGCAGCGGCGCGGTGCCCTCGCGCCTGCGGCGCGACCTGCTGTTCTTCTGCCTGCAGGCCGGGCCCGCGGCCGACACCGCGACGACGCCGAAGCTGGCCGCCGCGCGGCGTGCGTTCGGGCTCGCCGGCCGCGCCGGCGCCGACTACGAAGCGCCGCAGCTCGGCCGCTTCGACCCGGCGCAGCTCGCCCAGGCGCGCAAGCGCGTCGCCGCGGCGAAGGACGCCTGGTCGGCCGTGGCCGGCGGCGAGCTCGACCGCCTGGCCACGCTCGCCGAACCGTTCGCGCTCGTCGGCGACTCGCTGCGCCGCCTGTTCCCCGGCGGCGAGGCGCTGGCCGGCGCGCTGGACGGCGCGGCGGCCGACCTCGCCGCGCGGCGGGCGGCGCCGTCGCCCGAGCTGGCGATGGAAGTCGCCACCGGCATGCTGTACGTCGAGGCGTCGCTCGACGACGCCGACTTCGACCACCCGACGCTGCGCGAGCGCATCGGGCGGCTGGCGCAGCGCATCTCGACCGTGCGCTCGGGGCGCGCCGCGCCGCCGCTGGAGGACTGGATCGAGGACCTGTACCGCCGGGTCAGCGACCGCCAGACGATGGGCAGCGTCGTGCAGGAGCTGCGCGCCTCGCTCGCCGACGCCGAGAAGCAGATCGACCGCTTCTTCCGCGACCCCGAGCAGCGCGACGCGCTGGCGCAGGCCACCGCGCCGCTGCAGGCGATGCGCGGCGTGCTCGCCGTGCTCGGGCTCGACGACGCGATGCAGGCCGTGCTGCGCATGCGCGACGACGTGCAGGCGCTCGCCGCCGGCGACGGCGGCGCCGACGCCGTCGAGCGGCTGACCTCCAACCTC
>CALIDR010000238.1 GCA_938022295.1 uncultured Burkholderiaceae bacterium | reverse complement strand
CGCGTCCAGGCACAGCCGCGCCGCTTCGGCGAAGTTGAACGTGTGCGGCCCCATCACGACCGGGCAGCCGCAGGCGGCGGCCTCGATCAGGTTCTGACCGCCCAGCGGCGCGAAGCTGCCGCCGAGCAGCGCCGCGTCGGCCGTGCCGTAGTACAGCGGCATCTCGCCCATCGTGTCGCCGAGCCAGACGTCGGCGCCGAGCACGCTGGCCGGCGGCGCGTCGCCCCAGCCGCTGCGCCGGTGCAGGCGCAGCCCGCGCCGCACCGCCAGCAGCGCGACCTCGTCGAACCGCTGCGGGTGGCGCGGCACGAGCAGCAGCAGCGGGCGCGGCGGCGGCAGCCGCTGCCAGGCCGCGAGCAGCGGCTCCTCCTCGCCTTCGCGCGTGCTCGCGGCGAGCACGACCGGGCGCCGCAGCGCCTGCCGCCAGGCACGCCCGCGCGCGACGAGCTGCGGCGGCGGCGTGACGTCGAACTTCAGGTTGCCGCACACGTGCACCGGGTCGGCGCCGTACTCGCGCAGGCGCTGCGCATCGGCGGCGGTCTGCGCCAGCGCCGCGTTCAGCCGCCGCGCGGCCGGGCGCATCAGCACCGCGAAGCGCCGCCCGCGGCGCAGGCTGCGGTCGCTCAGCCGCGCGTTGGCGAGCACGACCGGCACCCCGGCGTCGGCCGCCGCGTGCAGCAGGTTGGGCCAGATCTCGGTTTCCATCAGCACGCCCACCGCGGGCCGGAAGTGGCGCAGGAAGCGGCGCACCGCGCCCGGCGTGTCCACCGGCAGCCAGGCGTGCAGGTCGCCCGGGCGCAGCAGCGCGCGGCCGGCCTCCCACCCGGTGGCGGTGGTGCAGGTCAGCAGCAGGCGCAAGCCCGGGCGGTGCGCGCGCAGCGCCTGCACGAGCGGTGCGGCGGCGCGCGTCTCGCCGAGCGAGACGGCGTGCAGCCACAGCGTCAGCGCCGGCTCGACGGCGGCGCCCCGGTAGTGCCCGAGCCGTTCGCGCCAGTGCTCGCGATACGCCGGCTCGCGGCGCCCGCGCCACCACAGCCGCAGCAGGTAGGCGGGACTCAGCAGCCGCAGCAGCGACGAATACAACGCCCGCGCGAGCGCCTCGGCCATCGCCCGAGCGTGCCGTGGCTCAATGCGCCGCGGCGGTGATCCTGGCGTCGGGCTTGACGGCGCGCAGCGCGGCCATGAAGTCGGCCTCGATGCGGTGCAGCGCCTCGGGCGTGTGCCCCTCGAAGCGCATCACGAGCACCGGCGTCGTGTTCGAGGCGCGGATCAGGCCGAAGCCGTCGGCGTAGTCGGCGCGCAGCCCGTCGATCGTCGTGATCTCGGCGCCGGGGAACTTCGCTTCGGCCTGCAGCCGCGCGACGAGCGCGTGCGGCTCGCCCTCGGCGCAGGCGACGTTGAGCTCGGGCGTGCTGTGGCTCGTGGGCAGCGCGTTGAGCACCGCGCTCGGGTCGGCGTGGCGGCTCAGGATCTCGAGCAGGCGCGCCGCGGTGTAGGTGGCGTCGTCGAAGCCGTACCAGCGCTCCTTGAAGAAGATGTGCCCGCTCATCTCGCCGGCGATCGGCGCCCCGGTCTCCTTCAGCTTGGCCTTGATCAGCGAGTGGCCGGTCTTCCACATCAGCGGCACGCCGCCGGCCTCGCGGATCGCCACCGGCAGCCGCTGGCTGCACTTGACGTCGAAGATGATCGGCGCGCCGGGATGGCGCTGCAGGATGTCGCGCGCGAACAGCATCAGCTGGCGGTCGGGGTAGATGTTCTGCCCGTCGCTGGTCACGACGCCGAGGCGGTCGCCGTCGCCGTCGAACGCGAGGCCGAGCTCGGCCTCGGTCGCGTGCACGACCCTGATCAGGTCGGCGAGGTTCTCGGGCTTGCTCGGGTCGGGGTGGTGGTTCGGGAAGTCGCCGTCGACGCGGCTGTAGAGGTCGATCACCTCGCAGCCGAGCGCGCGCAGGATCGACGGCGCCGAGGCACCGCAGATGCCGTTGCCCGAATCGACGACGATCCTCATCGGCCGCGCGAGCCGGCAGTCGCTCGCGATGCGGTGGGCGTACTCGGCGCCGACGTTCATCGGGGCGATGCGCCCGCGGCCGCTGGCGTAGTCCTCGGCCTCGATGCGCCGGCGCAGCGCCTGGATCTCCTCGCCGTAGATCGCGCGCCCGGCGAGCACCATCTTGAAGCCGTTGTAGTCCTTCGGGTTGTGGCTGCCGGTGACCTGGATGCCCGACTCGCAGCCGTGGCGCCCGCGCGTGGCGGCCACGTAGTACAGCATCGGCGTCGTCACCGCGCCGAGGTCGACGACGTCGAGGCCGCACGCGGCGAGCCCGCGCGCGAGCGCGGACACCAGCGCCGGGCCCGAGGTGCGCCCGTCGCGGCCGACCGCCACCGCCTTCTGCCCGGCGGCCACCGCCTCGGTGCCGAAGGCGCGGCCGAGGTGCTCGGCGAACGTCTCGTCGATCGTCTGGTCGACGACGCCGCGGATGTCGTAGGCCTTGAAGGCCGATGGGGGGACCTGCACGCGAACGCCTCCTGTCGTCGGGTGCCCCGGGGCGGTGCTCGCCGCGGGGCACGGCGCGCGGATTGTAGGCAGCGCCCGCGCAGCGCCCGGGCGCGGATCACGGGTCCGCAAACGGCGAGCCGCCGCGCGGGCGCTGCCTATCATGCGGTGATGGTCGCCGACGCTGCTGCCGCCTACCTCGCGCTGCGCGCACGCGACGCCCGCTTCGACGGGCGGCTGTTCGTCGGCGTGACGACGACCGGCGTCTACTGCCGGCCGGTGTGCCGCGTGCGCACGCCGCGCCCCGAGCACTGCCGCTTCTTCGCCAGCGCCGCGCAGGCCGAGGCGGCGGCGTTCCGCCCCTGCCTGAAGTGCCGGCCGGAAGTCGCGCCCGGGCTGTCGGCGATGGACTCGTCGCGCGTGCTCGCCGAGCAGGCCGCGCGCGCGATCGAGCACGCCGTGCACGCGGGCGAGGCACTGCCGCTGGCGCGCCTGGCGTCGCGGCTGGGCGTGACCGACCGCCACCTGCGGCGCATCTTCGCCGCCACCCACGGCGTGAGCCCGCACGCCTACCTGACGACGCAGCGGTTGCTGCTGGCCAAGCAGCTGCTGACCGACACCGCGCAGCCGGTGACCCGCGTCGCGCTGGCCAGCGGCTTCGCGAGCCTGCGCCGCTTCAACGCCGCGTTCCGCCAGCGCTACCGGCTGGCGCCGACGCAACTGCGCCGCGCAGGTGCCGCCGTGCCGGGCGACGCCGTGCTGCGGCTGGCGTGGCGGCCGCCGTACGACGTCGACGCGCTGCTCGGCTTCTTCGCGCGGCGGCAGCTCGACGGCGTCGAGGAGGTCGACCCGGCGACGCTCGCGCTGCGCCGCACGCTCGCGCTCGTGCACGGCGGCCAGGTGCACGCCGGCTGGCTCGAGGTGCGCTTCGTCCCGGCACGGCACGAGGTGCACGTGCAGGTCTGCGACGCCCTCGCCCCGGCCCTCGGCGAGCTGCGCCGCCGCGCCCGCCAGGCGTTGGACCTCGACGCCGACCCGAGCCTGATCGACCCCGTGCTGGCGCGCCTGCCGCTGCCGCCGCGCCCCGGGCTGCGCCTGCCCGGCGCGTTCGACGGCTTCGAAGTCGCGGTGCGTACCGTGCTCGGTCAGCAGGTCAGCGTGAAGGCCGCGCGCACGCTCGCCAACCGCCTCGTCGAACGCTTCGGCCCGAGGCTGGCGACGCCGCATCCGGCGCTGCGGCGGCTGTTCCCGTCGCCGCAGGCGATCGCGCAAGCGCGGCCCGAGGAGATCGGCACGCTCGGCATCGTGCGCCAGCGCGTCGCCGCGCTGCAGGCGCTGGCCCGCGAAGTGGCCGCCGGACGCCTCGCGCTGCACCCCGGCGCGCCGCTCGCACCGACGCTGGCCGCGCTGCGCGCGCTGCCAGGCATCGGCGACTGGACGGCGCAGCTCGTCGCGATGCGCGCGCTGGCCTGGCCCGACGCCTGGCCGAGCGGCGACGTCGGCCTGATGATCGCGCTCGGCACGCGCGACGCGAAGCGCGTGGCCGCGCTCGCAGAGGCCTGGCGACCGTGGCGCGCCTACGCGCTGCTGCGGCTGTGGCACCACGTGGAGACGACGACATGACCCCGACCGCCCGCGCGCCATGGGTGGCGCAATGCCGCCTCGACACGCCCCTGGGCGCGCTGACGCTCGCCGCCACCGCGCGCGGCCTGGCTGCGGCGCGTTTTGACGGTCAGGCGCACGACCCCGGCCCGCTCGCAGCCCCGGTCGACGCCGGGCACCCCGTGCTCGCGCAGGCGGCACGCGAGCTTTGCGACTACTTCGCGTTGCGCGGCACGCGCTTCACGGTGCCGCTCGATCCGCAGGGCACGCCGTGGCAGCGCCGCGTCTGGCAGGCGCTGCTCGCGA
>CALIDR010000237.1 GCA_938022295.1 uncultured Burkholderiaceae bacterium | reverse complement strand
TCCCGTGTGCCGTCGCGGCTTCTGCATCTCGCGTGGCACCACGTGACCATCGTCTCTGAAGGAGCGCTGCCATGTGCGGCATCGTCGGCCTGCTGATCCGCAACCCCGAACTGCGCCCGCGCCTGGGCGAGTTGATGCTGCCGATCCTGGTCGGCATGTCCAGCCGCGGCCCCGAGGCCGCGGGCCTCGCGGTGTTCAACCCCGAAGCCGGCGCGCGCACGCAGGCGAGCCTGTTCAGCGACGCGAAGGGGGTCGACTTCGCGCCGCTGGCCGAGCGGCACCACGCGACCTTCGGCGAGCGCCCCGAGCTCGTCGTGCACGGCCAGCACGCGCTGCTGCGCAGCTCGCAGCCGGCCGAAGCGCTGCGCCAGTGGCTGCACGCCGAGTTCCCCGAGCTGCACCTGCTCGCGATCGGCCACGCGATCGCGCTGTACAAGGACATCGGCACGCCGGCGCAGATCGCGCAGCGCTACGGCTTCGAGCGGCTCGCCGGCACGCACGTCGTCGGCCACACGCGCATGGCCACCGAGAGCGCGGTGACGCCGGCGCACTCGCACCCGTACACGGCGGGCGAGGACTTCTGCCTCGTGCACAACGGGTCGCTGTCGAACCCCTACGAGATCCGCCGCATGCTCGAGCCGCGCGGCATCGCGTTCGAGACCGACTGCGACACCGAAGCCGCGTGCCGCTTCCTCGAGTGGCGCACGCGCGAGGGCGACGACCTGCACACCGCGCTGCAGCGCGGCTTCGACGTCTTCGACGGCTTCTACACGTTCCTGATGGGCGACGCGACGCAGCTCGCGCTGGTGCGCGACACGTTCGCCTGCAAGCCGGCGGTGGTCGCCGAGCACGACGACTACGTCGCGATCGCGAGCGAGTTCCACGCGCTCGCGCACCTGCCCGGCATCGACGACGCGCGCATCTTCGAGCCCGTTCCCGAACAGATCTACGTCTGGAAAGCCTGATGCGATGACGACCGCGACCACACTCGACGAACGCGTGTTCGACCTGCGCACGACGCCGCTGCGCGAAGTCAACCGCTTCCTGCACGGCACCGAAGGTGTCGAGACACCGGTGCGCATCGTCCACCCCGACGGCGCGCACAACATCGCGGTCGGCATGCACGCGCCGTGGCGCGTCAGCGTGCACGGCCACACCGGCTACTACTGCGCCGGGATGAACCAGGACGCCGCCGTCACGATCCACGGCAACGCCGGCCCCGGCGTGGCCGAGAACATGATGAGCGGGCGCGTGCACGTCAAGGGCTTCGCGTCGGTGGCGGCCGGCGCGTCGGGCCACGGCGGGCTGCTCGTGATCGACGGCGACGCGTCGCTGCGCTGCGGCATCTCGATGAAGGGCATCGACATCGTCGTCGGCGGCAGCGTCGGCAGCTTCAGCGCGTTCATGGCGCAGGCCGGCCGGCTGGTGGTGTGCGGCGACGCCGGCGACGCGCTCGGCGACTCGCTGTACGAGGCCGTGATTTACGTGAAGGGCGCGATCAAGTCGCTCGGCGCCGACGCGCAGGTCGAGCCGATGAGCGACGCCGACGTCGCGACGGTGGCCGCGCTGCTCGAAGCCGCCGGTGCGCCGCACGACCGCCACGACCCGCGCGACTTCAAGCGCGTGGCCAGCGCCCGCCAGCTCTACCACTGGAACGCCGACGCCAACCAGGAATACTGAGATGCAGCCACACCTCGAGGAAAGCTGGGGCTACGACGCCAAGACGCTGGCCTACATCCAGCACGCCGCGGCGACCGGCCTGTACGAGATCCGCGGCCTGGGCGCCAAGCGCCGCGTGCCGCACTTCGACGACCTCGTGTTCCTCGGCGCGTCGCTGTCGCGCTATCCGCTCGAGGGCTACCGCGAGCGCTGCGTGACGAAGACGGTGCTCGGCACGTGCCACGGCGCGAAGCCGATCGAGCTCGCCACCCCGATCACGATCGCCGGCATGAGCTTCGGCAGCCTGTCGGCGAACGTGAAGGAGGCGCTGGGCCTGGCCGCCACCGAAATCGGCACCAGCACGACGACCGGCGACGGCGGCATGACGCCCGAGGAGCGGCGCAGCAGCAAGACGCTGGTCTACCAGTGCCTGCCGTCGCGCTACGGCTTCAACCCCGACGACGTGCGCCGCGCCGATGCGATCGAGATCGTGATCGGCCAGGGCGCCAAGCCCGGCGGCGGTGGCATGCTGCTCGGCCAGAAGGTCAACCCGCGGGTCGCGAAGATGCGCACGCTGCCCGAAGGCGTCGACCAGCGCAGCGCGTGTCGCCACCCCGACTGGACCGGCCCCGACGACCTCGAGATCAAGATCAAGGAGCTGCGCGAGATCACCGACTGGGAAAAGCCGATCTACGTGAAGGTCGGCGCGACGCGCACCTACTACGACGTCAAGCTCTCGATCAACAGCGGCGCCGACGTCGTCGTCGTCGACGGCATGCAAGGCGGCACCGCAGCGACGCAGACCGTGTTCATCGAGCACGTCGGCATCCCGACGCTCGCGGCCGTGCGCCAGGCCGCCGATGCGATCGCCGACATGAACATGAAGGGCGTCGTGCAGCTCGTCGTCTCGGGCGGCATCCGCAGCGGCGCCGACGTCGCGAAGGCGCTCGCGCTCGGCGCCGATGCGGTGTCGATCGGGCAGGCGGTGCTGATGGCGATGGGCTGCAACGCGTCGAGCTGGGTGAAGCCCGACGGCACGCACGTCGACGCCACCGCCGACTACGCCGCGCTCGGCACCGCACCGGGCTACTGCCACCACTGCCACACCGGCCGCTGCCCGGTCGGGCTGACGACGCAGGAC
>CALIDR010000236.1 GCA_938022295.1 uncultured Burkholderiaceae bacterium | reverse complement strand
CGGCTGCGCGCCGCCGCGCGTGCGTTCGGCGGCGCGGCCTGGGGCGTGTGGGCGAGCCTGCTGTTCTGGCTGCTGGCGCCGACGTTCTGGGCGCTGGCGGTGGCGATGCCCACGCCCGAGCGGGCGTGGCGCGTCGCGCGCGTCGGCGCGCGCGCGCTGCTGCGCGGCGCGGGCCTGCCGCTGGCGGTGCGCGGGCTCGAGCACCTGCCGCCGGCCGATCGCCCGGCCGTGCTGGTGTGCAACCACGCGAGCTATCTGGACGGCCTCGTGCTCGTGGCCGCGCTGCCGCGGCCGTGCGCCTTCGTCGCCAAGCACGAGCTTGCGGGGCAGCGGATCGCGGGCACGTTCCTGCGCCGGCTCGGCGCGCTGTTCGTCGAGCGCGTCGACCGAAGGCGCAGCGTCGAGGAC
The DNA here is from genome assembly GCA_938022295.1 of uncultured Burkholderiaceae bacterium. GTDB lineage: Bacteria > Pseudomonadota > Gammaproteobacteria > Burkholderiales > Burkholderiaceae_C > Calidifontimicrobium. The sequence continues at coordinate 13,488 of CALIDR010000236.1, read as the reverse complement.
GCGCAGCAGCTCGCAGCCGCGGTGCGCGCGGGGCAGTCGCTGCTGGTGTTCCCCGAAGGCACGTTCGGCCGCGAGCCGGGCGTGCTGCCGTTCCACCTCGGCGCGTTCATGGCCGCCGTCGACGCCGGCGCGCCGGTCGTGCCGCTCGTGCTGCGCGGCACGCGCGAGGTGCTGTCGTTCCCGCACTGGTGGCCGCGACGCGCGCCGCTGGCGGTCGAGGTCGGCGCGCCGTTGCCGGCAGCCGGCGACGACTTCGCCGCCGCGGTGCGGCTGCGCGACGCCGCGCGGGCGTGGATCGTGCGCCGCTTCGAGGCCGGCTGACGCCAGCCCGCGCGCGGTGCCCTCAGGGCAGCTTCGCGCCGGCGCGCCGGACTTCCTCGATGCGCTTGATGATCTCGTCCTTGATCGCCGCCATCATCTGCGCGTCCGGGTCGGCCCAGCGGGCGCCGGCGGCACGCGCCATGTAGGCCACGCCGCGCGAGAACTCCTCGAGGCTGAGGTTCGCGTTGCCGCCCACCGGCGGCATCGCGCGCACGCCGATCCAGCCATGCGCCGTCAGCTGCGCCTGCGGCTCCTCGATCAGCTTCGCCCACTTGGCCTTGTCGCCGAACTTCGGCGCGTCGGCCACACCGGTGGCGTGGCACGACGCGCACGACGTCTCGTAGACCTGCTGGCCGCTCATCTGTGCGCGCGCGCCGTCGGCGGCCAGGGCGAGCCCGGCGGCGGCGAGGGTGGGCCACAGAACGGCGAGAAGCGGCATCGGAACCTCCGGGGCGATGTGACGAACGCGGCGCGAACATACCGCTTGCGGTATCTGCGGTCCGCCTCTCGTGGCGGACGAGCCGGCACCGTTCACGCAACGCGCGGGCAGTCCGCGCGCGCGCGAACGGCCATCGCAGACGATGGCGAGCCGATCGGCGCGAGGTGCCGCGCCGGCGGCCGCAGGCGCGAAGCGGGGGAACCATCGCACCGGAAGCCCCGCTTGCGCAGCGCCACCAGCACCCCCCGAAGCTGCTGCGTGGTGCTCACGCACCACACTCGAACGGGCTCGTGGGAACGGCCCAGGATGCAGCCCAAGAACGCGGCGGTGGCGAACGCTCCCGGCACGATGGCGACGCGAAGGTTACCCGCCCCGCACCGCGGCGCATTGCGCCAGATCAACTCCCGTGCAACGGCGCGCCGGCGTCGCCGGCGCGGCGTTCGTGCAGGTGCGCGATGCTGTGCACGACGCGCTCGACTTCGTCGTCGGGCAGCGACGGGCGGCAGTGGGTGCGGTTCCACGCCAGCATCAGTTCGAGCACGACGTCGGGGTCGACGTCGCGCCGCAGCAGGTGGCCGGCGAGCGACGCGATCGTGTCGTTGCGCCGTCCTTCGTCGATGCCGGCGCGGATCAGCTCGCGCCAGTACTGCCGTGGGTGACCGGCGGCCGGACCCGGCGCGGGCAGGGCCACCAGGCCCGGCGGCAATGCGGCCAGCGCGACGTCGCCGGGGCTGCGGCCTTCGACCCACGCGTAGCGGTGCCCGCTCGGGTGAACCGACGGCGGCGCGACGACGCAACCGCCGTCGCCGCGCAGGTCCACGCCCGGCTCGATCGCAACCCGGTTGGCGACCGTGCCGGCCGGATGCGCGAAGTACAGGTGCCGCCCGCCGCCGCCGGTCATCGCTTCGACGGTGGGCGGCCACCCGCCGTGCGGCGCCTCGAGCCGCGCCAGGCTCGCCGGCCCGCCATGGCGGACGTCGACGTCGACCACGACGACGCCCGAGACGCGCCCGGTGACGATGCCGACGTTGGCGTCGGGCCAGCGTGCGAACCAGTGCCGGATCTCGTCGGCGCTGGCGCGGCGCTGCTGGTACTCGCGCCAGGCCACGAGCGGGCGCTTGCCGCGCGGCTGCATCGGGATCACCGACCAGCCGCGCGCCGCGTAGGCCAGCGCGGCGCCGATCACGGGTGGCGCTTGCGGTACGTGCCGACCAGTTCGGCCGTCGCGAGCACGTGGCCGCGCATCGCGTGCTCGACGGCGGCCTTCGTCGGCCGCGGCAGCGCCGGCAGCACGGTGTCGAGCGCGTAGAGCTTGAAGAAGTAGCGGTGGCGCCCCACCGGCGGGCAAGGCCCGCCCCAGCTCCCGCGGCCCCAGTCGTTCAGCCCGACGTAGGCCCCGGGCGGCAGCGGCTGGCCGCCTTCGGGCAGGCCCGACGCGGCAGGGGGCAGGTTGACGACGACCCAGTGCACCCACGTCGTCCGCGGTGCGGCGGGGTCGGGGGCGTCGGGGTCGTCGACGATCAGGGCCAGACTCGCGGTGCCGGCCGGCACGCCGCGCCAGCGCAGGGCGGGCGCGACGTCGTCGCCCTCGCAGGTGTGGCGCACCGGAATCTCGGCGCCCGGTTCGAATGCGGGCGAATGCAACTCCATCGGTGCGGTCCTCGGCCACGCGCCCCCGGCGGGGGCGTCGTGCCGATGGTGCGCCGGCCCACGGGCGCTGGCAAGGGCGACGACGCGGCCGGCGGCCGCGTCGCCGGCCGCCCGGGGTCAGGCGCCGCGGATCGATTCGCGCCCGTGGGCGTCCCTGGCGCGGCCGAGGGCGGTGTCGAGCGCGCGCGCGAGCTTGTCGGCCGCGCCGTGCAGCGCCTCGGCCACCTTCGCCGCGTCGTGCTGCACCGCCACCGGCTGGCGGCCGGCCAGCCGCGCCTCGAGCTTGCAGCGCTTGTCGTGGCCGGCCGCACGCGCGGCGTTGACGTCGCTCAGGTGAACCTCGATGCGCGTGATGTGGTCGCGAAAGCGCGCGAGCTTGTCCTTCAGCTCGCGTTCGACCCACGCGGCGAGCGATTCCTCGCCGTGGACGTGGTTGTCGGTGTTCAGCTGGATGTGCATGGGGTTCCTCGAAGACACGAATCGCATGCGACCCCGCCGCCGCGCCGGGGTTCACCGCCGCGGCCGTGCCGGCGATGCAACCTCCGGCGTCCGGGGAGGTCGTACGATCGCGGCATTGTCGCCGCCGGCACGGAGGACCCGATGAACATCCGGTACGTCAAGCCGATCGCCCTGCTGCTGCTCGTCGTCGCGCTGCTGATCGTGATCGCGCAGAACCGCGCCCCGGTGCAGACGCACTTCCTGCTGATCACGATCGAGATGCCGCAGATCCTGCTGCTCGCGCTGACGGCGCTGGCCGGCTTCGCGGTCGGCCTGCTCGTGCCGGCGCTGGTGCGGCCCAAGCGCATCTGGCCGCGGCGGCCGGCCGATTCAAGCCACGGCGAGCAGGGCGGCGACCACCGCCCCGCCTGAGGCCAGGTACAGCGCGCACGGCCACAGCGTGCGGCGCAGGATCTCGCCTTCGCGCCCGGCCAGCCCGACGGTGGCCGCGCCGGCGACGATGTTGTGCGGGCACACGATGTTGCCCACCGCGGCGCCGAAGCCCTGGGCGGCGACGATCGCCGCCGCCGGCAGGCCGAGGGCGGCCGCCGTCTGCGCCTGCAGCGACGTGAAGAGCACGTTGGACGCCGTCGCCGAGCCGGTCACGAAGCTGCCGAGCGCCCCCACCGCCGGCGCCACCCACGGCCACGCGCCGCCGACGCCGCGCACCGCGGCCTGCTCGAGCGCGCCGATCATGCCCGCGTGCAGCATCAGCCGCGACAGCACGAGCATCGCGAGCAAGGCCGCCGTCACCGGCACCAGCCGGCGCGCCGCGTGCGCGAGCGCGGCCCCCACCGCGCGCGCCGGCACGCCCTGCCACCGCGCGCCGACGAGCAGCGCCGCCAGCAGCAGCGTGCCCGGATGGGTCAGCGGCTGCATGCGCGCGCCGTAGGCCTCGAACAGCCGCCACTCGATCGTCACCGCGCCGAGGGTGTCGCGCAGCGGCGGCAGCCCGCGCGTGACGAGCACGATCGCCACCAGCACCGCGTAGGGGGCGAGCGCCCGCGCAAGCCCCGCGGTGTCGCTGCCGCCGCTGCTGCGGCGGCGCAGCACGGCGACGAAGAGCGCGCCGCCCACGAGCGCGCCGCCGAGCGTCGCGAGCTCGGGGCCGAGCAGCGCCGCCAGCGCCAGGCTCGGCAGCAGGAAGCCTGCCGCCGCCAGCGCCGCCCAGCCGGGGCCCGGCGCGTGGCCGGCCGCGGCCAGCGTGCGGGCGAAGAACGCCATCAGCAGGCCGCCGAGCAGCGCGTGCAGCAGCGCGGTGCGCCACGCGATCTCGACCGCGTCCAGGCCGGTCAGCGCGACCTGCGCCAGCGCCGGCGTGCCGAGCGCGCCGAACGACACCCCGGCCGCGTGGCCGAGCAGCGCGAGCACGACCGCCGTCGCCGGCGCGAAGCCCAGCCCCACCAGCAGCGGTGCGGCCAGCGCCACCGGCGTGCCGAAGCCGGCCGCGCCCTCGAAGAACAGCGCCAGCAGCCAGCCCACGAGCAGCGCCTGCAGCGCCGGTGCCGGCGTCAGCGCGGCGAGCCCGCGGCGCAGCGTCTCGATCGCGCCGCGCTCCTGCTGCAGGTGGTGCAGGGCGAGCGCCGGCCACAGGATCCACAGGATCGTGAACGCGAGGAACCCGCCCTCGGCCGCCACGCCGGCGAACGCGCGCACGGTGGCCGCCGGCGCGCCGCCGTCGCCGAAGCCGAACGCCGCCAGCGCGAGGCCTGCCGCGAGCACCAGCGCCGCCGCCCCGGCGCGCGCGGCCGACCACTGCAGCCCGATCATCGCGACCAGGATCGCCGCGATCGGCGCCGCGGCGAGCGCCGCCGGGAGCGCCACGCCCGCCATCGCCGCTAGGCGAGCCGCTCGACCGACACCGGGTGCAGCGGCTGGCCGCCGGCTTCGAAGGCGTCGAGGTTGGCGATCGTCGTGGCGGCGATCGCCGCGAGCGCGTCGTCGGTGAAGAACGCCTGGTGCGCGGTGACGAGCACGTTGGGGAACGTCAGCAGGCGCGCGAACACGTCGTCGTGGATGACCTCGTCGGACAGGTCGCGGAAGAAGAGGTCGCCTTCCTCCTCGTAGACGTCGATCGCGAGGCTGCCGAGCCGCCCCGACTTCAGCGCGCCGATCACGGCGCGGGTGTCGACGAGCGCGCCGCGGCTCGTGTTGACGAGCATCGCGCCGCGCTTCATCGTCGCCAGCGCCCGGGCGTCGATCAGGTGCCGCGTGTCGGGCGTGAGCGGGCAGTGCAGGCTCACGATGTCGCTCGCGGCGAGCAGCTCGTCGCGCTCGACGTAGCGCACGCCCAGCGCCTCGCACTCGGGATTCACGCGGCGCGCCGACGCGAGCACGCGGCAGCCGAAGCCGGCGGCGATGCGCGCGAACGCGCTGCCGATGCGCCCGGTGCCGACGATGCCCACCGTGCGGCCGAAGAGGTCGAAGCCGAGCAGGCCGTCGAGCGCGAAGTTGCCTTCGCGCACCCGGTTGTAGGCGCGGTGGATCTTGCGGTCGAGCGCCAGCACGAGCGCCATTGTGTGCTCGGCCACCGCGTGCGGCGAGTACTCGGGCACCCGGCCGACGGCGATGCCGAGCGCCGCCGCGGCGGCGAGGTCGACGTGGTTGAAGCCGGCGCAGCGCAGCGCCACCAGCCGCACGCCGCGGGCGTGCAGCGCGCGCAGCACGTCGGCGTCGACGCGGTCGTTGACGAACACGCACACCGCCTGCGCGCCGTCGGCGGCCGCCGCCGTCGCGGCCTCGAGCCGCACGTCGAGGAACACGAAGTCGTGCCGGCGCTGTGCGTCGGCGCGGGCGAGGTACTCGCGGTCGTAGGGGCGGGTGCTGTAGACGGCGACGCGCATCGGGCGGGCGTGGCGGGGAGCGTGCCGGAGGGCGGATCAGGCGAGCGCGCTCGCCACCGCGACGATGACGCCGATGCACACGACGTTGAGCACCAGCCCGCAGCGCATCATCGCGCCGGCGGGCACGGCGCCGGTGCCGAAGACGATCGCGTTCGGCGGCGTGGCCACCGGCAGCATGAACGCGCACGACGCGCCCACCGCGATCGCGGCGGCCATCAGCGTCGGCGACAGGCCGAGCGCGCCCGCGACGCCGAGGAAGATCGGCACCAGCAGCGCGGCGCTGGCGGTGTTGCTGACGAGCTCGGTCAGGAAGACGACGAACCCGACGACGCCCAGCAGCAGCAGCCACGCCGGCGCGTCGCGCAGCAGCGCGACCAGGCCGTCGGCGAGGAAGCGGCTCGCGCCGCTCGTGCCCATCACCTGGCTCAGCGCCAGGCCGCCGCCGAACAGCAGCAGCACGCCCCACTCGGTGCGCTGCTCGACGTCGGGCCAGGTCAAGGCGCCGGTGGCCACCAGCGCGACGACGGCGGCGATCGCGACGACGCTGTCGACGTCGGCGCCGATGCCCAGCGCCCGCCCGAGCGGCGCGCCGGCCACCCAGGCGGTGGCGGTGAGGGCGAAGATCGCCACCGTCAGCCGGCGCTCGCGCGTCCACGCCAGCGGCTCGTGGCCGCCGGCCGCGACCGCCTCGAAGCGGCCGCCGAGCCGCGGCCGCAGCACGAGCCACAGCACGCCGACCATCAGCGGGCCGAGCAGCACGACCATCGGCAGCCCGAAGCGCAGCCAGCCCGCGAAGTCGATGCCGGCCTGGGCCGCGGCGATCGCGTTCGGCGGGCTGCCGACCAGGGTGCCGATGCCGCCGATGCTCGCGCTGTACGCCAGCCCGAGCAGCACGAACGTCTTCTCGCGCGTGCCGATCGTCTCGTCGCCCTGCAGCAGGCCGAGCGCCAGCGGCAGCATCATCGCCGCGGTGGCGGTGTTGCTGATCCACATCGACAGCCCGGCGGTCAGCGCGAACAGCAGCAGCACGGCGCGTGCGCGCCGGCCGCCGGCCAGGCGCAGCACGGCGGCGGCCAGCGCCCGGTCCAGCGCGTGGCGCTGCAGCGCCGCGGCGAGCGCGAAGCCGCCGAGGAAGAGGAAGATGATCGGGTTGGCGAACGACGCCAGCGCGTCGCGCACGCTCAGCAGTCCGGCGAGCACCGCCAGCAGCGGCACCAGCAGCGCGGTCACCGTCAGGTGCAGCGCCTGCGTCATCCACAGCGCGCCGACGAGCACGAACAGCGCGAGTCCGGCGCGCAGCGCGTCCGGCGGCGGCGTCGCGGCGTACACCGCGGCCGCGAGCACCAGGCTGAACGCGATGCGCGCCGCGGCCGTCATGCCGTGCGCGCGGTCGACACCAGCACGTCGTTGGCGCCCTCGGCGAGCACGTGCTTCGTCACGCTGCCCAGCAGCAGGTCCTCGGCGGCCGACTGGCCGTGCTTGCCGAGCACGACGAGGTCGCAGTCGAGCTCCTGCTCCTGTTCGACGATGCGCTGCGAGGGGTCGCCCTCGACGACGACGGCGTCGTAGTCGCCCGCCTTCAGCCCGCCGGCCTGCGCCGCGGCGTGCAGTTTCTGCGTCGTCGCCAGGCGCGACTGCTGGCGGTAGCGGTCGATCGTCGCCGCGTCGACGCCGGCGAACAGCAGCTTCTCCTCGAACGGCACCTGGAACGCGGCCAGCAGCACGAGCCGCGCGTGCGGCGCCACGCGGCGCGCGAGCGCGAGCGACTGCGCCGACCACGGCGAGAAGTCGAGCGCGACGAGTGCGCGCCGGTAAGGCTCGTGCGGCGTCTGGCGCACGACGAGCAGCGGCCGCGTCGTGCGCCGCAGCAGCCGCTCCGACGTCGTGCCGAGCACGAGGCGGCGCAGGAACCCCGCACCGCGCGCGCCGAGCACAACGAGCCCGGCGTCGAGCGCGTCGGCCTGGCGGCCGATCTCGTCGAGCACGGCGCCGGTGGCCAGGTGCGTGTGCACCGTCACGTGGCGGTGCGCGGCGAGCTCGTCGGCCAGCCGCTGCAGCTGTTCGCGCGCCTGCTCGAGCAGCTGCTGCTCGGCCTGCGGCTGCGCGCCGAGCCACTGCCGCAGCTCGGCCAGCGGCTGCGCGGCCAGCGTGTGCATCAGCGTCAGCGCGGCGCCGGTCTCGCGGGCGACGCGTGCCGCGCGGTCGGCGGCGTGCCGGGCCGGGGCCGAGAAGTCGGTCGCGGCGAGGATCGAGGTCAGGGCGTTCATGCGGCGACCCTCCGGTGGCGGCGCGGCGTCGCCGCCGCGGGAAGAGGCGTGCCGCCCGCGGGCGGCCGGGCGGCGGCGGTCATGCGGGCTGCTCCTGCACCCGCAGCTCGGCCGCCAGGTTCTGCGCGGCGCGGTCGGCGGCGTCCTCGAACGGGTTGAGCACGCGGTCGATGCCGGCCTTGGCCAGCGCCAGGCCGTGCGCGGTGTCGCGCACCGCGCCGGCGATGTGGCCGCGGTAGCCGGCGGCCTTCAGCGCGTGCAGCAGCGCGCGGTTGCTCTCCCACTGCGGGAACGTCGTGATCACCCAGCGCGCCTCGGAAAGCGGCAGCGACTCGAGGAAGTCCGGGTCCTCGCCGTCGCCGAAGCGCACCGGCAGGTGGTGGCGGCGCAGCTCGCGCACCGCCTCGGGGTCGAAGTCGACGCCGATCGCCTCGATGCCGGCGTCGCGCAGCTGGGTCAGCAGACGGCTGCCGTAGCGCCCGAGCCCGAACACGATCACCTCGACCGGCCGGTCGGGCCGCGGCTGGCGCTCCACCGCGAGCTCGCGGAACGGCCGCTTGCGCTCGAAGGGGCCGAGCCACGGCGCCAGCCGCTCGTACAGCGGCTGCGAGTACAGGATCATGTAGGTGGAGACCGTGATCGTCACCAGGCCGACGAGCGTCGTCAGGCCGAGAGCCTCGACGCCGACGTGGCCGAGCGTGATGCCCATCGCGACGAAGACGATCGAGAACTCGCTGATCTGCGCCACCGTCAGGCCGGCGAGGAACCCGGTGCGCTTGCGGTAGCCCATGTAGCCCATGATCGCCATCACGATCAGCGGGTTCCCGATCAGCACGAACAGCGACAGCACGACCGCCGGCCACACCTCGGCGCCGAGCGTGCCGAGCTCGAGCTTGGCGCCGAGGTCGATGAAGAAGAACAGCAGCAGGAAGTCGCGGATGCCCGTCAGGCGCGCGTTCATCGCCTCGCGGTACGGCGTGGAGGCGAGCGAGAAGCCGGCGAGGAACGCGCCGGCCTCCTTGCTGAACCCGGCCCACTCGCCCACCGCCGCCAGCGCGATGCCCCACGCGATCGCGAACACGAGCAGCAGTTCCTGCGAGCGCGCCATCGCCGACACGACGACCGGCAGCACGTAGCGCATCAGCACGAACAGCGCCGCCGCCGCGGCGGCCAGGCGCCAGCCGAGCGACAGCAGCACGTCGAGCCAGGCGGCGGGGTCGCCCTCGGCGCCGCCGGCGCCGCGCAGGGCGCTCATCGTCATCATCGCGATCACCACCGCCAGGTCCTGCACGATCAGGAAGCCCACCGCGATGCGCCCGTGCAGGCTGTCGAGCTCGCGCTTGTCGGACAGCAGCTTGACGATGATGATCGTGCTCGAGAACGTCAGCGCCACCGCGACGTACAGCGCCTCCATCACGCCCTTGCCGAGCACGAGGATGATCACGAAGCCGAACGCGATCGTGAACGCGAGCTGGCCAAGGCCGGTGGCCAGCGCCACCGGCCCGATGTGGCGGATGTGGTGCAGGTCGAGCTTCAGGCCCACGACGAACAGCAGCACCGCCACGCCGATCTGCGCCAGCAGGTCGATCTGGTCGTGCGCGCCGACGAGGCCGAGCACCGACGGCCCGACGACGATGCCGACGACGATGTAGGCGATCAGCACCGGCTGCTTCAGGCGCACGAACAGTGCCCCGGCCAGTGCACAGATCAGCAGCAGCAGGGCGAACTCGCCGAACGGGCCGTCGTGCATGGCGGGCGAGGATACCCGCGAACCCCGCGCCGGCGTCCCTCGGCCGGCATGATCCAGATCAAGGACAGCGCCGGCGCGCCGAGGTCAGCGCAGCAGCGCGGCGGCGGCGCGCTCCAGCGCCTCGGGCGCGCCGAACAGCACCAGCGTGTCGCCGGCCTCGACGCGGGTGTCGGGCGCGGGCTGCAGGCGCCGCCGGCCGCCGCGTACGAGCGCGCTGACGATCACGCCGTCCAGCGGCAGCGACGCGATCGGCTGCCCGACGTGGCGCGATTCGGCGGGCAGCTGCAGCGCCTGCAGCCGCTCGGCCGCGCCGGCGTCGCCGTCGGCGTGCGTGGCGTCGCCGGCGAACGTGCCGCGCAGCAGACGGTAGTGGCCGGCGCGCTCGGCCTGCACGCGGCGCGCCACCCGTTCGGCCGGCACGCCGAGCTGCCGCAGCGCCTGGGAGGCGAGTGCCAGCGTCGCCTCCAGCGTCTCCGGCACCGCCTGCGTCGCCCCGGCTTCGCGCAGCGCCTCGGCGGCGTCGAGCGCGCGCGTGCGCACGAGCACCGGCAGCCGCGGGTGGTGCAGGCGCACCTGCTGCAGCGTGCGCAGCGCGGCGGCGGTGTCGCCGTGCGTGATCACGACCAGCCGCGCCTGCGCCAGGCCCAGCGCCTGCAGCACCGCGAGCTGCGAGCTGTCGCCGAAGTGCACCGGCTCGCCGGCCAGCCGCGCCTCGCGCACGCGCTCGGCGTCGAGGTCGAGCGCGGCGTAGGCGATGCCCTCGGACTCGAGGAAGTGCCCGAGGCTCTGGCCCACGCGGCCGTAGCCGGCGAGCAGCACCTGCACCTCGGCGGCGGGCAGCGGCGGCAGGGGGGCCGGCGTTTCGGCGGGCGCGGCCGGCGCGAGCCGCTGCGCCAGCGCCCGGTGATGGCGGATCAGCAGCGGCCCGGCGATCATCGAGAACAGCACCGCTGCCAGCACCGCCTGGCCGAGCGCCTCGTCGACGATGCCCGCCTGCAGCCCGATGGCGAGCAGCGCGAAGCCGAACTCGCCGCCGACGGCCAGCAGGATGCCGGTGCGCCACGCGGTGGCGGCGTCGATGCCGGCGGCGCGCACGAGCCCCGCCACCAGCGCGCCCTTGACGCCGAGCAGCACCACCGCGCCGAGCAGCCCCCAGTGCGCGACCCGCGCCAGCGCGACCGGGTCGACGAGCATGCCGATGCCGACGAAGAACAGGCCGAGCAGCACGTCGCGGAACGGGCGGATCGTCGCCTCGACCTGGTGGCGGAATTCCGTCTCGCCGAGCACCATGCCGGCGAGGAAGGCGCCGAACGCCATCGACAGGCCGAGCGCGTGCGTCGTCGCCCCGGCGGCGAGCGAGACGAACAGCACGGTGAGCGTGAACAGTTCCGCCGAGCGTGCCGCCGCCACGCGGTGGAACAGCGGCCCGAGCAGCCAGCGCCCGGCGAAGAACACCAGCGCGAAGGCGAGCGCCGCCTTCGCCAGCGCCCACGCGAGCGCGCCGCCGAGCGACGCCGCGCCGGCCGCGGCGAGCACCGGGATCACGACGACGAACGGCACCGCGGTGACGTCCTGGAACACCGACATGCCGAGCGCCAGCCGGGCGTGGCGTGCCTGCTCGTCGCCCTGCTCGGCGAGCTGCTTGCCGATGATCGTCGTCGACGACTGCGCGAACACCGCGCCGACGACGAACGCCGCCGCCGGCGCCAGCCCGGCCGTCCAGGCGATCGCGCCGACGGCGGCCGTCGTCAGCGCCACCTGCGCGGTGCCCAGGCCGAGCACGAGGTGACGCAGGGCGTGGATCTGCGGCAGCGAGAAGTTCAGCCCGATCGTGAACAGCAGGAACACGATGCCGAACTCGGCCAGCGCCTGCAGCGGCAGCGCGTCGACCACCGGCCCGGCGGTGTGCGGGCCGAGCAGCACGCCCACCAGCAGGTAGCCCAGGCTCGACGGGATGCGCACGCGCCGGAACGCCAGCACCACGGCCACCGCGCAGCCGAGCAGCAGCAGGATCTGGACGAACGGCGCGCCGAGGTTCACCGGGGCGCCGCCCGCGTCGCGCTCACTTGGCGGGGTGCTCGTCGCCGGCGTGGTGCAGCATCTCGGTGAACTTCAGCCCGGTGAGCTGCGTGGCCCCGTGCACCAGGTAGACCAGCACGCCGAGCGTCATCGCCATCGACGGCAGCGCGATCGCCGGATAGCTCAGCAGCGTGAGGCGCCCGAGCTCCTCGTTGAACGCCTCGGTGCCGGCGGGGCTGGTGACGATCCAGCGCGCGAGCACGTAGTTCATGAACGACGAGAAGAAGAACGTGCCGGCGAGCAGCAGCGTGCCGTTGCGCAGCCGCGTCTCGAAGGCGTCGACGTTGCCGCGCGCAAGCAGCCGCGCGTGGACCTTGTCGACGTCGAGCACCTTGGGGTTGTAGACCAGCATGCGGATCAGCGGCCAGCGCGTGCGGGTGGAGATCAGCACCGCCAGGCCGATCAGCCCCGGGATCGACGCCTCCTTGACGGCGAGCCACTGCGGGTCGAGCCGCAGCACGCCGATGCCGCCGGTCAGCAGCGTGCTGATGACGCCGAGCACGGCGATGAAGTTGACCTTGCGCTTGCGCCAGAGGTCGAACACGCCCCAGCCGAGCGGGAACGCGAGGGCGACGCACAGCGCCGGCAGCGTGCCGAGGTACCGCTCGCCGCTGAACTTCATCAGGATCACCGCCGGGATCACGATCGCGACGACGACTTCGAGCAGCGGGTTGCCGTTGTCGCGCGGGCGGGCGGCGGGCGGGGGCATGGAGGAGACGGGCCGGCGGGCGGTGACGGACGGGCCGCGAGCTTACAGCGCAGTGGCGCGCAGGCGCTGGTCACAATGCCGACGCCCCCCGCAAACCGTCAGCTTCGCCCGCCGATGCGCGACTTCGCCACGCTGTACGCCGAGCTCGACGCGAGCACGTCGACGGCCGACAAGCTCGCCGCGCTCGGGCGCTACTTCGCGCACGCCCGCGCCGCCGACGCGGCCTGGGCGGCGTACTTCCTCGCCGGCGGCAAGCCCAGGCAGACGGTGCCCACGGCCCTGCTGCGCGCCACCGCGGTGGCCGAGGCCGGCATCCCCGACTGGCTGTTCGAGGAGTGCTACCAGGCCGTCGGCGACCTCGCCGAGACGATCGCCCTCGTGCTGCCGCCGCCCGAGTCGGCGTCGGACCTCGGCCTGGCAGCGTGGATCGAGCAGCGCCTGCTGCCGCTGCGCGGCCAGGGTGCCGACGTGCAGGCGGCGGCGCTCGCGCGCTGGTGGCGCGAGCTCGACACGCCGGGCCGCTTCCTGCTCGTCAAGCTGATCGGCGGGGGCTTTCGCGTCGGCGTCAGCAGGCTGCTCGTGCAGCGCGCGCTCGCCGCCCACGCCGGGCTCGACGCGAAGCAGGTCGCGCAGCGCATGATGGGCTACACCGATGCGCGCAGCCTGCCGAGCGCCGAACGCTTCGAGGCGCTCGTCGCGCGCGACGCGCCGGCGCGCGCCGAGGCCGGCCAGCCGTATCCGTTTTTCCTCGCCCACCCCCTCGACGAGGGCGTGGACGGCGACCCCACGGCGTTCGCCGAGCGGCTCGGCGCGCCGGCGCAGTGGCTCGTCGAGTGGAAGTACGACGGCATCCGCGCCCAGGTCGTGCGCCGCGAGGGCCAGGCGTGGATCTGGTCGCGCGGCGAGGAGCTCGTCACCGAGCGCTTCCCCGA
>CALIDR010000235.1 GCA_938022295.1 uncultured Burkholderiaceae bacterium | reverse complement strand
TGCGCTGCGCTGCTCGGCCCGGGGTCGCGCGGCAGAACTCGCTACGCTCCCTTCGGTCGCTGCGCTCGGACACCCGCCGCGAGTTCGATCACGAAGCGCGCTCACGCGCGCCGACCCCGGACCTCCGCTGCTCGCCGCCACACAGCTCGCCCGCAGCGGGTGCCGCTTGGCGCGATGTCACACGTGGTTGCTTGCCCACGCGTGCCAACGCTCGCCGTCGCAGTGCTCGTTGATCTCGCAAAGCGCCGCCCGCGCGCACGGCGCTTCGCCGCGCCAAACTTCGCAGGCGGCGCCAAAGGAGCCACCGAAGGACGAGGAGTGGGAGTCAGTCCGTTTCCGGCGGCAGATGGAACCGCAGGCTGATCAGCCCTCGCGCAGCACGGTGTCGAGCGCCTCGAGCTGCTGCAGCGCGGCGGCCAGCGGCGTCGCGCTGCGGTCGATCACGGCGTGCAGCAGCACGCCCGGGCGCTGCGGCAGCGGGCGCAGCACGAGGTAGTGGTCCGCGAGCGTGATCGCCGCTTCGGGCGGCGCGGCGCCCATGCCGAGCGTGCGCGCGCCGTTGGTCATCATCACGTGCATCGCCGCGCCCTGCGTCGCGAGCGCGGCCGGGCCGGGCCGCGCGCCGGCGAAGCCCAGCGTGCGCTGCGACTGCAGCTCGAACACGCAGCAGCTGATCATCCCGCGCACCTCGAGGCAGCGCCGCGCATAGCGCTGCAGCAGGCTCTGCGCCGGCGCGGCGCCGCCGGCCGGGGCGGCCGGCCTCAGCTCGGGCATCGGCTGCATCGACAGCGGTGCGACCGGCTGGCGCGCGGCGAGCGTCGACGCCGGTGCCGCGGGCGCCGGCGCCGCGGGGCGCGCCACCGGGACGACGAGTTCGGGCATCACCGGGCCGACGCCGGCCCACTGGCGGCGCAGGCCGTTCCAGGCCTGGACGGCGTGGACGTAGGCGTCGCCACCGCGCGCGGCCGGCGGGGTCGTCGTGACTTCGACCGCGGTGCCCACGCCGAGCTGCGACGCGCGCAGCGCCACCGCGGCGGCGGCGGCCAGGGGGCACACCATCAGGTTGCGGTTGCGCCAGGCCGCCGAGCCCATCGTCTCGTCGAGCGCTTCCATCGCCGCGCGCAGCGCGTGCGGCGGCATCTCGCCGACGAGCACGAGCGCGAGCCGGCTCGCGCCGAGCAGCACCCGCGCGAGCTGCTGGCGCTGGCGGCTGTCGGCGTCGACGTCGGTCGAGTACAGCCGCAGCGGCGGGCCGTCGGCGGTGGGCAGCTCGAGGAACTCGATCGTCGCCAGCGCGACGCCGAAGCCCTGGCTGCGCACGACGAGACGGTGCACCGGCCAGCCGTGCTCGGCGGCCAGTGCCAGCATCCAGCGCCGCGCCTCGCCGCCGCCGAGGTCGTGGACGGCGACGAATTCGTGCGTCTGCCGCTCGAGCTGCATCTGCAGCGCCTGCGCGGGGTCGAAGACGACGAACATCTCCCACAGGTGGGCGCCGACGTGGCGGCCGAGCGTGAACCCGGGCGCGCCATCGGCTTCGCGGTCGGTCAGCAGCTGGGTGCGCGGGCCGGCGGCCTGCTGCGTGGCCTGCCACGTCTCGGGGCTCTGCTGGGTGGCCTGCCAGCCGTCCGGGCTCTGCTGCGTGGCCTGCCAGGCCTGGGCGACGGGCCGCGCCGCCGGCCGCGCGTCGAGCGTCTGCTGCGTCGGCTGCCAGGGGTCGATCGCCGGCGGCGGCGGGCGGCGCTCCGGCATCTGCAGGGTCGGCTGCCAGGCGTCGGGCAGGGGCCGGGTGGGCGGTTCGCGCGTGGACATCGGCGGAGCAGGCGAGGCTGTTCCGGGTTGTCGGCACGACCCGGCGCGAACTTTACCCACCCGCTCCTAGAATGCCCCGGATGAGTGCATCGCCGACGCCGAACGCCGCCGACGGGGCGCCGGTCGTCGTCGTCGGGGCGGGTCTGGCCGGCCTGACGGTGGCGCTGCACCTGGCCGACCGCCACCCCGTCGTCGTGCTCGCCAAGCGCACGCTGCGCGAGAGCGCCACCGACTGGGCGCAGGGCGGCATCGTCGGCGTGCTCGGCTCCGACGACAGCGTCGAGTCGCACGTGCGCGATACGCAGGACGCCGGCGCCGGCCTCGTCGACGAGCACGTCGCGCGCTTCGTCGCCCGCCACAGCGCGCAGGCGATCGAGTGGCTGGTCGCGCAGGGCGTGCCGTTCTCCCCCGACCCCGAGGGCCCGCTCGGGCTGCACCTGACGCGCGAGGGCGGCCACGCCGTGCGGCGCATCGCCCACGCCGCCGACGCCACCGGCCACGCGATCCACGAGGCGCTGCTCGCCCGCGCCCGCGCGCACCCGAACGTGACGCTGCGCGAGCGCTGGATGGCGGTCGACCTCGTCACCTCGCGCCTGTTGCGACGCGACGAGCCGCCGCGCTGCTACGGCGTCTACGCGCTCGACATCGACCGCCGGCGCGTCGAGACGCTGCCGGCGGCGGCCGTCGTGCTCGCCACCGGCGGCGTCGGCAAGGTCTACCGCTACACCAGCAACCCCGACACCGCCACCGGCGACGGCATCGCGATGGCGTGGCGCGCCGGCTGCCGGGTCGGCAACATGGAGTTCGTGCAGTTCCACCCGACGTGCCTGTACCACCCCACCGAGCGCAGCTTCCTGATCACCGAGGCGCTGCGCGGCGAGGGGGCGACGCTGCGCCTGCCCAACGGGGCGCCGGCCGGCGACGGCTCGCCCTGGGGCCCGCGATTCATGCCGGCGCACGACGAGCGCGCCGAGCTCGCGCCGCGCGACATCGTCGCCCGCGCGATCGACTTCGAGATGAAGAAGCACGGCGTCGACCACGTGTGGCTCGACGCGACGCACCTCGGCGAGGCGTTCCTGAGCTCGCACTTCCCGACCATCCACGCGCGCTGCCTGGCGCTGGGCATCGACATCGCGCGGCAGCCGATCCCGGTCGTGCCGGCGGCGCACTACACCTGCGGCGGCGTCGTGACCGACCTCGACGGCCGCACCGACGTCGTCGGCCTGTACGCCGTCGGCGAGGCGACGTACACCGGGCTGCACGGCGCCAACCGGCTGGCGAGCAATTCGCTGCTCGAGTGCGTCGTGCTCGGGCGCAGCTGCGCCGCCCACATCCGCGGCCACGCCCGCGCCGCGCCCGAGGCGCTGCCGGCGTGGGACGAGAGCCAGGTCGAGGACGCCGACGAGCAGGTCGTCATCGCCCACAACTGGGACGAGCTGCGGCTGCTGATGTGGAACTACGTCGGCATCGTGCGCACGACCAAGCGCCTCGAGCGCGCGCTGCACCGCATCAACCTGCTCAAGAGCGAGATCGACGAGTACTACGCCAACTTCCGCGTCACGCGCGACCTGCTCGAGCTGCGCAACCTCGTCGACTGCGCGAAGCTGATCGTGCGCTCGGCGCTGCAGCGCCACGAGAGCCGCGGCCTGCACTACAGCCGCGACTTCCCGTACACGCTGCCGGTCAGCTTCCCGACCGTGCTGATCCGCAAGAACCGGCGCGAGTAGGCCCCGACGCGTCAGCCGACGACGCGCAGCGAGAAGTCGACCGCGCGCACGTCCTTCGTCAGGTGGCCGATCGAGATGCGGTCCACGCCGGTGGCGGCGATCTCGCGCAGCGTGGCCAGCGTGACGCCGCCCGAGACTTCGAGCAGGGCCCGCCCGGCCGTCACCGCCACCGCCTCGCGCATGCCCTGCAGCGTGAAGTTGTCGAGCAGCACGCTGGTCGCACCGGCGGCAATGGCCTCGCGCAGCTGGTCGATCGTCTCGACCTCGATCTGGACCTCGACGCCCGCGTTCAGCGCGAACGCGTTGCGCAGCGCCGCGGCCACGCCGCCGGCGGCGGCGATGTGGTTCTCCTTGATCAGGATGCCGGCCCACAGCGCCAGCCGCTGGTTCGCGCCGCCGCCCACCCGCACCGCGTACTTCTGCGCCTGCCGCAGGCCGGGGATCGTCTTGCGCGTGTCGAGCACGGCGCAGCCGCGCGGGTTCGGGCTCGCGCCTTCGATCGCGCGCACGTGCGCACGGGTGACGGTGGCGGTGCCCGACAGCAGCTGCAGGAAGTTCAGCGCCGGGCGCTCGGCGCTGAGCAGCGCGCGCGCGTCGGCGTCGACCGTGCACACCGTGCTGCCCGGCGTCGTGTCGCCGCCTTCGGCGACGAGCCAGTCGACGCGCGCCGTCGCGTCCAGCGCCTTCACGCAGCCGTCGAACCAGGCCTGCCCGCACAGCACCGCCGCATCGCGCACGACGACGCGCGCCTGCGCCCGCCGGCCGGCGGGCACGAGCATCGCCGTCCAGTCGCCGGTGCCGATGTCCTCGGCGAGCGCGTCGCGCACGTTGCGCGCGCGCGCTTCGTCGAGCGTCTCGTTGTGGTCGAACATGCCGCCGCTCAGGCCGGGCCGATGTGCGGCACGAAGTCGCGCTGCAGCCGCGGCTGCGCGATCGCCTGCGGGTGGCGGGCGACGAAGTCGAGCATGCGCTCGATGCAGCCGAGCGCCTGGCTGCGCGTCGGCTCGGGCACGTCGATCTCGCCGGCCCCGGTCTCGAGGCAGGCGACGACGCCGCCGACCGCGTTCATCGCCATCCACGGGCAGTGCGCGCAGCTCTTGCAGGTGGCGCTCTTGCCGGCCGTGGGGGCCTCGATCAGCGTCTTGTCGGGCGCGAGCTGGCGCATGCGGTGGAACATCGCGTTGTCGGTGGCGACGATGTACTCGCGTGCCCGGCCCTCGACGACCGCCCTTAGCAGCTGCGACGTCGAGCCGACGACGTGCGCCTGCGCGACGACGCTGTCCGGCGCCTCGGGGTGCACGAGCACCATCGCGTCGGGGTGTTCCCGGCGCAGCAGGTCGAGCTCGATGCCCTTGAACTCGTCGTGCACGATGCACGCGCCGTTCCACATCAGCATGTCGGCACCGGTGGCGTGCTGGATGTAGCGCCCCAGGTGGCGGTCGGGCGCCCAGAGGATCTTCTCGCCGCGCGCCTTCAGGTGCTCGACGATCGCCAGCGCGCAGGAGCTCGTCACCATCCAGTCGGCGCGCGCCTTCACCGCCGCGCTCGTGTTGGCGTAGACGACGACGGTGCGATCGGGGTGGGCGTCGCAGAAGGCCGAGAAGTCGTCGATCGGGCAGCCGAGGTCGAGCGAGCAGGTGGCGTCGAGGTCGGGCATCAGCACGCGCTTGTGCGGGCTCAGGATCTTCGCCGTCTCGCCCATGAAGCGCACCCCGGCGACGACGAGCGTCGAGGCCGGGTGGTCGCGGCCGAAGCGCGCCATCTCGAGCGAGTCGGCGACGATGCCGCCGGTGGCCAGCGCCAGGTCCTGCAGGTCGCCCTCGACGTAGTAGTGGGCGACGAGCACGGCGTCGCGCGCGCGCAGCAGCTCGGCCGCGCGCGCGTTGGCCGCCGCGCGCTCGGCCGGCGCGAGCGGCGGCGGCACCTTGGCCCACGCGGTCGCGGTGCAGGTGGCCCCGCTCGCGTCGGGCTTCGTGAAGTCGTAGAGCACGCTGTCGGCCATCGTCGGCTCCGTCCCGGTCGGCTCGCATCGCCGTGGCGGGCGATGCGCATGCCGATGGTAAGTCAGCACCGGCCGATGGCCGGCGGCGTGCAGCCGCGGCCGCGCCGGCATACCATCGTCGGATGGGCGTTTCCTCGCTGAGCGGACCGCTGCCGCCGAACCCGGTGCCGCTGCGCGACGACGCGCGCACGATCGGGCTGATCGGGCTGGCGCACGGCACGTCGCACTTCTTCCACCTGCTGCTGCCGCCGCTGTTCCCGGCCTTCGTCGACGAGTTCGGCGTCGGCTACTCCGAACTCGGGCTTCTGGTGACGGTGTTCTTCGTCGTCTCGGGCGTCGGCCAGGCGCTGGCGGGCTTCGTCGTCGACCGCGTCGGCGCGCGGCCGGTGCTGTTCGCCGCGCTCGGCTGCTTCGCGCTGGCGGCGCTGGCCGGTGCGGCGGCGCCCGGGTTCGCGGGCCTCGTGCTCGCCGCGGCGCTCGCCGGGCTCGGCAACTCGCCGTTCCACCCGGCCGACTTCACGATCCTGAACAAGCGCGTGTCGCAGCCGCGGCTCGGCCACGCGTTCTCGGTCCACGGCCTGACGGGCAACCTCGGCTGGGCCGCGGCGCCGGTGTTCATGATCGGGCTGACCACCGTCACCGGCTCGTGGCGCATCGCACTGGCGGCCGCCGCGCTGTGGGCGCTGGGGGTGCTCGCGCTGCTGGCGTGGCAGCGCAGTGCGATCGACGACCGCCAGGGCCGCTGGGCGCACGAGCCCGGCGCAGCGAAGGCGCAGCCGGCGGCGGCCGAGCACCCGCTGGCGTTCCTGCGCCTGCCCTCGGTGTGGCTGTGCTTCTCGTTCTTCTTCTGGAGCACGGCGGCGCTGGTGGCGATCCAGAGCTTCGGCGGCCCGGCGCTCGGCGCGCTGCACGGGCTGCCGCTGTCGATCACGGCGTTCGTCGTCACTGCCTACATGCTCTGTGCCGCCGCCGGCATGGTCGCCGGCGGGTTCCTCGTCGCCCGCGTCGAGCGCCTGGAGACGACGATCGCCGCCGCGATGGCGGCTTCCGCCGCGCTGCTGATGCTGGTCGCCGCGGGCGCGCTGCAGCCGCTGGCCGCCGCCGGCGCGGTCGCGCTGTCGGGCTTCGGCGTCGGCCTGGCGGGGCCATCGCGCGACATGCTGATCAAGCGCGCGGCGCCGCCCGGCGCCACGGGGCGCGTCTATGGCACCGTCTACTCGGGGCTCGACGCCGGCTTCGCGCTCGCCGCGCCGGTGTTCGGCTGGCTGCTCGACCAGGGCCGCGCCGGCGCCGTGTTCGGCGGCTCGGCGCTCGCGCTGGTGCTGGGCATCGCGTCGGCGGCCGTCGTCGGGCTGCGCGTGGCGCGCGTGCCGGCCGTCGGCGCCGCCGCGCGGCCTTAAATCTGTCCTAAGTCTCGACCGGAAGAATGCCTTTCGTCTCGGATCCCACCCGACGACGCTTCACCCGATCAGACCGAGGAACAGAGAACCATGACCAAGACCCTGCAAGCCCTGCTGTGTGCCACCGCGATGTCGTTCGGCGTCGCCCAGGCGCAGACCGCCACGCCGGCCGCGCCGGCCAGGCCGGCAGAATCGGCCGCCACGCCGGCCGCGCCCGCGGCAGCGGCGGCCAAGAAGGACGAGCACGCCAAGTGCGACCCGAAGAAGGACAAGGACTGCAAGCCCGAGGCCAAGGAAAAGAAGAGCTGATGCCCCGGCCCGCGGGCCCGGACACCGGCAAAGCGGGGCTCGCCCCGCTTTTTCGTTTTCCGCCGCCGCCGCAGCGTCGCCGATGAGGATCCTGCTCGCCGAAGACGACCCGATGCTCGGCGCCGGCGTCGAGCGCGGCCTGCGGCACGCCGGCTTCCGCGTCGACTGGGTGCGCAACGGCGCCTCGGCCGAGACGGCGCTGCACGGGCACGACTACGACCTGCTGCTGCTCGACCTCGGCCTGCCGCAGCTCGACGGCCTGCAGCTGCTCAAGCGGCTGCGCGCGGCGGGGCGCTCGCTGCCGGTGCTGATCGTCTCGGCGCGCGACGCCGTCGCCGACCGCGTCGGCGGCCTGAACCTCGGCGCCGACGACTACCTGACCAAGCCGTTCGACCTCGACGAGATGATCGCGCGCATCCATGCGCTGGTGCGCCGCCGCAGCGGCCGCGCCGATCCGCAGCTTCGGCTCGGCCCGCTGGTGGTCGACCCGCTGCAGCGCGTGGCCACCCTCGACGGCGCGGTGCTGAACCTCTCGCCGCGCGAGTACGACCTGCTGCATGCGCTGATGGAGCGCCCCGGCGCGGTGCTGTCGCGCGACCAGCTCGAGAACCGGCTCTACGGCTGGAAGGACGACATCGGCAGCAACGCGGTCGAGGTCCACCTGCACCACCTGCGCCGCAAGCTCGGCAGCGAGTGGATCAAGAACGTGCGCGGCGTCGGCTACAAGCTCGTCGCGCCGGGCTGACGCGGCGCGCGATGCACTCGATCCGCCGTCGCCTGCTGGGCTGGCAGATCGGCGCGCTCGCGCTCACCGGCGTGCTGGCGAGCGTGCTGACGTACCAGCTCGCCTGGGTCGGCTTCAACCGCATCCGCGACTACGGGCTCGAGCAGATCGCGCACTCGGTGGTCCGCCACGGCGTGCGGCCGGCCGCCGCGGGGCGTGCACCGCCGGCGACCGACGGTGAAGCGTCGGCGCCCGAGCCCGACCCCGGCGACGAGGACCTCGGCCAGTTCGTGAGCCAGATCTGGTCGGCCGACGGCCGGCTCGTGTACGCCTCGATCGACACCGGCGGCCCGCCGCTGCAGGTCGCGGGCTTCCACGTCGTGCGCTGGGGCGACGAGGAGTGGCGCGTCTACACGCTGCCGCAGCGGCGCGAGACGGTGCAGGTGGCGGTGACTTCGGCCAACCGCGTGAAGGCGTTCGCCGAACTCGCGCCGTGGCTGCTGGTGCCGCTCGGCGGCCTCGTGCTGCTGCTCGGGCTACTGATCCACTCGGCCGTCGTCGGCGCGCTGCGGCCGCTGCAGCGGCTGCGCGGCGAGATCGCCGACCGCGACGTGATGGCGCTGCACCCGGTGCCCACCGACGACCTGCCGGCCGAGGTCGCCCCGGTGGGCGAGGCGCTGAACCAGCTGATGGCCAAGGTGGGCGAACTGCTGGCCGGCCAGCGCGAGTTCATCGCCGACGTCGCGCACGAGCTGAACACGCCCCTGGCGGCGGTCAAGCTGCAGGCGCAGCTCGCCCGGCGGGCCGACGACGCGCAGCGCACGGCTGCGCTCGACGCGCTCGACGAGGGCATCGAGCGCGCCGTCCACCTCGTGCGCCAGCTGCTGCAGCTCGCCCGGCTGGAGCCCGAGGTGCGCCGGCGCGACGTGCGGCCGCTGCGCCTGGACCGCCTCGCCGCCGACGGCGTGGCCGCGATGTCGGACCGCGCCGACGCGCGCGGCGTCGACCTCGGCCTGGCCGCCGCCGAGCCGGTGACCGTGACGGCCAACGCGCAGGACCTGCGCGTGCTGCTGGAGAACCTGATCGACAACGCGCTGCGCCACGCCCCCGCCGGCAGCTGCGTCGACGTGGCCGTCGGCCGCGACGGCGGCGACGCGGTGCTGAGCGTCATCGACCACGGCCCGGGCATTCCAGCCGCGCAGCGCCAGCGCGCGCTGCAGCGGTTCGTCCGCCTGGACCCGAACGACGCCAGCGGCAGCGGGCTGGGGCTGGCGATCGTCGCCGCGATCGTCGCCCAGTCGGGTGGGCGGCTCGCGCTCGACGACACGCCGGGCGGCGAGCTGACGGTGCGCGTCACGCTTCCGGCGGCCGCCGGCGGCTCCGGATAATCGCGCGATCCGCCACCCGCAGGAGCGCTCGACGTGACGCCACGACTCGCCGGCCACGCCCTCGTCGAGGCGTTGCTCGCGCAGGGCGTCGACACCACGTTCGGCGTGCCCGGCGAGAGCTACCTCGCGGTGCTCGACGGTTTTCACGAGCATCGCGGGCGCATCCGCTTCGTCGCCTGCCGGCACGAGGGCGGGGCGGCCTTCATGGCCGACGCGCAGGGCAAGCTCACCGGTCGGCCGGGCATCTGCTTCGTGACCCGCGGGCCGGGGGCGACGAACGCGGCGATCGGCGTGCACACGGCGTTCCAGGACTCGACGCCGATGATCGTCTTCGTCGGCCAGGTCGCGAGCGACCAGCGCGACCGCGAGGCGTTCCAGGAGATCGACTATCGCCAGATGTTCGGCCCCGGCACACTCGGGCTGGCGAAGTGGGCCGCCGAGGTGCCGTACGCCGACCGCCTGCCCGAGTACGTCGCGCGCGCGTTCCACGTCGCGCTGCAGGGCCGCCCCGGCCCGGTCGTGCTCGCGCTGCCGGAAGACGTGCTGACGGCCGCCACCGCCGCGCCGGTACTGCCGCGCGTCGAACCGGCGCTGGCATGGCCGGCGCCGGGTGCGCTGCGCGCGCTGCGCGAGCGGCTCCTTGCGGCGCAGCGCCCGTTCGTGATCGCCGGCGGCAGCGGGTGGACGGCCGAGAGTGCGGCCGCGCTGCAGCGCTTCGCCGAGAACTGGCACCTGCCGGTGGGCTGCGGCTTCCGTTTCCAGGACACGTTCGACAACCGCCACCCGCTGTACGCCGGCGACGTGGGCATCGGCATCGCGCCGGCGCTCGCCCAGCGCATCCGCGACGCCGACCTCGTCCTCGCGATCGGCGTGCGCCTGGGCGAGATGACGACCGGCGGCTACACGCTGCTGGAGGCGCCGCGCCCGCGGCAGACGCTGGTGCACCTGCACCCGGGGGCCGAGGAACTGGGCCGCGTCTACGCCGCCGACCTGCTGCTGCAGGCCTCGCCGGCGCTGGCCAGCAAGGCGCTCGAGACCGTCGCCGCGCCGCCCGCGGTGGCGTGGCGGGCGTGGGCCGACGCCGCGGCGGCCGACGCGGTGCGCAACCGCGAGCACGTGCCGGTCGAGCCGCTCGACCTGGCCGTCGTCGTGAAGACGATCGAGCGCCTGGCGCCGCCGGACACGGTGTACTCCAACGGCGCCGGCAACTTCAGCGGGTGGCTGCACCGCTACCTGCGCTATCCGGGGCTGCAGCATCACGGCCGCACGCAGCTCGCGCCGACCTCGGGCGCGATGGGCTACGGGCTGCCGGCGGCCGTGGCGGCGAGCCTGCTGCAGCCGCAGCGCACCGTCGTCCACCTCTCCGGCGACGGCGACTTCCTGATGACGGGGCAGGAGATGGCCACCGCGGTCGCCCACGGTGCGCGGCGGCTCGTCAGCGTCGTCGTCGACAACGGCTCCTACGGCACGATCCGCATGCACCAGGAGCGCGCCTACCCAGGGCGCGTCAGCGGCAGCGACCTCGTCAACCCCGATTTCGCGGCGCTCGCCCGCGCGTTCGGCTGGCGCGCCGTCACCGTCGAGCGCACCGCCGACTTCGAGCCCGCGTTCGCCGCCGCGCTCGCGCACGGGCAGCCGACGCTTCTGCACCTGAAGCTGCCGGTGGACGTGATCACGACGCGTACGACGCTCGGCGCGATCCGCGCGGCCACGGGCGGCTGAGGCGGACTCGCCGTCGATCGGATCGAAGCGGAGTCTGGATCCGGCCCGTTGCGGCCATTCGCGAAGGTCGGTTCTTTTCGGGCGATGTGCGGCGGTCGCGGCATCGCGCCAGGCGGCACCCGCTGCGGGCTCACACTGTGGCGGTCGTCGCTGCGCGACGACTTCGCTGCGCTGCTCGGCCCGGGGTCGCGCGGCAGAACTCGCTACGCTCCCTTCGGTCGCTGCGCTCGGACAACCGCCGCGAGTTCGATCACGAAGCGCGCTTCGCGCGCCGACCCCGAGCCTGCGCTGCTCGCCGCCACACAGTTTGCCCGCAGCGGGTGCCGCCTGGCGCGAGAGCAACCGGGGGTGGCGTGCACAGGCGTGCACTGCTCGCGTTCGCAGTGCTCGTCGATGTCGCAAAGCGCCGTGCGCGCGGGCGGCGGCGCGC
>CALIDR010000234.1 GCA_938022295.1 uncultured Burkholderiaceae bacterium | reverse complement strand
TCGGCCACCGCGGGGGCGAGGTCCCGCACCCGCCGCACCTTCAGGAAGCGCTTGACGTGCGGCTCGACGAGCGGCTGCTGGTCGATGTCCTGCAGCGCGCCGCGGCCCTGCAGCGCGGTCGGCGCCGCGCCGCCGATCAGCACCAGCGGCGACTGCGCGAGCTGCGCGTTCTTCAGCGCCGTGATCGTGTTCGTGAGCCCCGGGCCGGCGGTGACGGCGGCCACGCCCGGGCGCCCGCTCAGGCGCGCCGCCGCGTCGGCGGCGAACACGGCGGTGGCCTCGTCGCGGGTGTCGACGATGCGCACGCCGCGCGAGCGGGCGCCGGCGAGGATCGGCGAGATGTGCCCGCCGCACAGCGTGAACAGGTGCGTCGTGCCGTGCGCGACCAGCGCCTGCGCGACGCGGTCGCCGCCGTGGCGCAGCGGCGCCGTGCCGGCCGTCATGCCCACACCACGCGCTGGCCGGCGGCGTACCAGCGCTCGACGTCGCCCGCCACCGCCTTCTCGATGCCGGCGCGCTTGATCTTCATCGTCGGCGTCAGGCAGCCGTTCTCGATCGTCCACGGCTGGCGGGCGACGACGATCATCTGCAGCCGCTCGTAGTCGGGCAGCTGCGCGTTGACGCTGTCGAGCAGCGCTTCCATCTCGCGCTGCACCTGCGCGCGCACGGCGGGCTCGGCGAGCCGGGGCCGCAGGTCCTCGGCCGGCACGACGATCGCGTACGCCGCCGGGTGGCCCACGCCGGAGACCATCGACAGCTCGACCATCGGGTGCGTGTTCAGCAGGTTCTCGATCGGCGCCGGCGCGACGTACTTGCCCTTGGCGGTCTTGAACAGCTCCTTGGCGCGGCCGGTGATCTTCAGCATGCCGTCGGCGCGGCGTTCGCCGAGGTCGCCGGTGCGGAAGAAGCCGTCCTCGGTGAACGACGCCGCCGTCAGTTCGGGCTGCTTGTAGTAGCCGGCGAACTGGCCCGGCGACTTGATCAGCACCTCGCCCTCGGGGCTGAGCCTGACCTCGACGCCGGGCAGTGGCCGGCCGACGTAGCCCGGCTCGCTGTGCACCTCGTCGGAGCAATGGGAGTACGAGTTGTCCTCCGTCATCCCGTAGCCCTCGAGCAGCTGCAGGCCCAGCCGCCGGTACCAGCGGATCAGCTCGGGCGGCAGCGGCGCCGAGCCGCTGAACGCGGCGACGACGGAGTCCAGCCCGAGGCCCTTGAGCACCTTCTTGCGCACGATGCCGCCGAGGATCGGGACCGCGAGCAGGCGGTCGAGCTTCTTCGGCGGCATCTTCGCGAACACGCCCTGCTGGAACTTCAGCCACAGCCGCGGCACCGACAGGAACAGCGTCGGCCGCGCGCGCTGCAGGTCCTGCACGAAGGTGTCGAGCGACTCGGCGAAGAACACCCGCGTGCGGCCGTCGACCAGCGTCGAGCCCTCCATGCACGAGCGCTCCATGCTGTGCGCCAGCGGCAGGTACGACAGCACGCGGCCTTCGTCGACGCCGCGCTCGCGCTCGCGGGTGAAGCGCTGGAAACCTTCGGCGGCGCGTGTGAAGGCGTCGAAGCGCGACATCGCGCCCTTGGGCGTGCCGGTCGAGCCCGAGGTGTAGATCAGCATCGCGAGCTCGTCGGGCGCGCGCGCCGGGCGCCCGGGCAGCGGCGCGGTGCGCCCGACGATCGCGTCCCAGGTGGGAAACGGCGTCGGCGGCGCGAGCGGCAGCGCGATGCACGGCAGCCCCGCGGGCACCCCGGGCTGCTGCTGCGGCCAGGTGTCGAGCTTGCCGACGAAGAGGGCGCTGGCCTCGCTGTGGCGCAGCACGTAGCCCACCGTCTCGGCGGTCTCGGTCGGGAAGATCGCCACCGTCGTGTAGCCGCCGATCCAGATCGCGAGCTCGGCCATCACGAAGTGGGCGCAGTTCTTCGACAGGATCGCCACCCGCGCGCCGCGCGGCAGCCCGAGGCTCTGCAGGTGCGCGGCCATGCGCCGCGCCTGGTCGACCACCTGGCCCCACGTGTAGTCGACGACGCGCCCGCCGCCCACCGGCTGCGTCAGGTAGACCCGCTCGGGGTGCGCCGCCTCGTGGTCGTAGACGTAGTCGAGGATCAGGCGCGGGGCGGTGGCGGCGGCAGGCATGGTGCGGTGCTCGATCTTCTGGCGGGGACGGGCAGCGTAGCGGGCGGCGCCCGCGACCGCCAGTCGGGGCAATCCGGTGGCGCACCGGCGCCCGGGCGCACACTGGCGGCCAGGCTGCCGCCGGCGTACAGTCGATCGCGGGGCCGCCGGCGCGCGGCCCGCCGACGACCACGACGACGGGAGACCCGGGATGAGCACGGCATCGCTTTCGGCCTCGGTCGGCCGTCAGGGCGTCAACCGCCCCGACGACGTCAGGCTCGTGCAGAACCTGCTGCTCGCGCGCGGCTTCGGCACCTTCGGCGACGTCGACGGCGAGTGCGACGAGGCCACGGTGCAGGCGATCGTCGCCTTCCAGCGCGGCTACCTGCGCAAGCCCGACGGCCGCATCGACCCCGGCGGCATCACGTGGCGCAACCTCGCCGGCACGTACGGCGTGCGCGCGGCCGCGCCGGAGGCCGACACGTCGCCGATCACGCGCACGGTGCCGCGGCCGGCGGCGTCGACGATCAACGCCGGCCTTTCCGCCGTCGACAACGCGTTCATGCTCGACCGGCTGGGCGCGCCGCGCGCGAGCTACGGCACGCTGTGCGAGCCGCCGACGAACGAGCGGCTGCGGCGCAACCTCGTGCTCGACACCGTCGGGCCGTTCCGCGTCACCGGCCTCGTGCCGGCGGTGCTGAGCCTGAAGGCGGTGATGGCCGACATCGCGCGCGAGCAGCCGCGCGTGTACCGCGCGCTCGGCACCGCGGGCATGCTGTGCTGCCGCCTCGTGCGCGGCTCGACGACGGCGATCTCGAACCACTCGTGGGGCACGGCGATCGACCTCACGCTCGACGGCGTGCTCGACGCCTACGGCGACGACCGCGTGCAGGTCGGCCTGACGCTGATCGCGCCGATCTTCCACCGCCACGGCTGGTACTGGGGCGCGGCGTTCCGCAAGGAGGACGCGATGCACTTCGAGGGCAGCCGCGCGCTCGTCGAGCAGTGGGCCACGCAGCTGCGCTGAGGCGCGCGACCGCGGCGCTGGCCGCCGCGGCGGCGCTCCTCGGTGCCGGCGTCGCGGCGCGGGCCGACGCCTCGGCGGTGCAGGCCGGGCGCGCCGATTGCCGCTTCGTCGTCCCCGAGCGGCTGCCGGCGCGCGACGTGCGCTGGTCGGGGGGCTGCGCGGGCGGCCGCGCCGAAGGCCGCGGCGTACTGCGCGCCTACGCCGGCGGGCGCGTCGTCGGCTGGTTCTACGGCACGCTGCGCGCCGGCGAGCCGGTGCTCGGCGTCGTCGACCTCGGCGACGGCTTCGTCGCCGGGCGCTTCGAGGGCGCCCGCGTCGTCGCCGACGCCGACGCCGACCGCAACGCGCTGATCGCCGCCTTCGACGAGGCCGCGGCGGCGGCGCGCGAGCTCGCCGAGCGCTTCCGCCAGGGCGGCCACGCGGCGTCGGCGCGGTTCTACGACGCGAAGGCGCGGCAGCTCGGCGCGCAGATCGACTGACCCGCCCGGCGGCGGCGCCGGGCGGCCGCGGCCCCTACACTGCGCGCCGATGAAGGAGCCGCCCGCGTCCGCCGCGCGCCGCGCTGCCGAGCTGCGCGAGGTGATCCGCCACCACGACCACCGGTACTACGTGCTCGACGCGCCGGAGATCCCCGACGCCGAGTACGACCGCCTGTTCCAGGAGCTGCAGGCGCTCGAGGCCCGGTACCCCGAACTGCGCACGCCCGACAGCCCGACGCAGCGCGTCGGCGGCGCGGTGCTCGAGGGCTTCACGCCGGTGCGGCACGCGGTGCCGATGCTCAGCATCCGCACCGAGACCGACACCACCGAAGGCGGCGCGCGCGCATTCGACGCCCGCGTGCGGCGCGAGCTGGGGCTGGCCGAAGGCGACCCGCCGGTCGACTACGCGTGCGAGCTGAAGTTCGACGGCCTGGCGATCAACCTGCGCTACGAGCACGGCGTGCTCGTGCAGGCCGCCACGCGCGGCGACGGCGAGACCGGCGAGGACGTGACGCAGAACGTGCGCACGATCGGCGCGATCCCGTTGCGCCTGGCGGGCGTCGACGCGCCGGTGCTCGAGGTGCGCGGCGAGGTCTACATGCGCCGCGACGACTTCGAGCGGCTCAACGAGCGCCAGCGCGCGAAGGGCGAGAAGACGTTCGTCAACCCGCGCAACGCCGCCGCCGGCGCGGTGCGCCAGCTCGACCCCGCCGTCGCGCGCCAGCGGCCGCTGAGCTTCTACGCCTACGGCGTCGGCGAGGTGCGCGGCTGGGCGCTGCCGGCCACGCACCACGCGACGCTTGACGCACTGGCGGCGATGGGCGTGCCGGTGGAGCGCCACCGCCGCGTCGTCCAGGGGGCCGACGGGCTCGTCGCGTACCACGCCGAGATCGCCGCGCTGCGCGACGCGCTGCCGTTCGACATCGACGGCGTCGTCTACAAGGTCGACCGGCTCGACCTGCAGCGCGCGCTCGGCTTCGTCACCCGCGAGCCGCGCTGGGCGGTGGCGCACAAGTACCCGCCGCAGGAGCAGACGACGACGCTGCTCGCGATCGACGTCCAGGTCGGCCGCACCGGCAAGCTGACGCCGGTGGCCAAGCTCGAGCCGGTGTTCGTCGGCGGCACGACGGTGTCCAACGCGACGCTGCACAACGAGGACGAGGCGCGGCGCAAGGACGTGCGCGTGGGCGACACCGTGATCGTGCGCCGCGCCGGCGACGTGATCCCCGAAGTCGTCGGCGTCGTGCTCGACCGCCGGCCCAGGCACGTCGGCCCGCCGTTCGACATGCACGCGCTGCTGCACGGCAAGTGCCCGGCGTGCGGCAGCGCGATCGTGCGCGAGGAGGGCGAGGCCGACTGGCGCTGCACCGGCGGCCTGTTCTGCCCCGCGCAGCGCAAGGAGGCGCTGCTGCACTTCGCGAGCCGGCGCGCGATGGACATCGAGGGCCTGGGCGACAAGCTCGTCGACCAGCTCGTCGACGGCGGCATCGTGCGCACGCTGCCCGACCTCTACAAGCTCGGCGTGGCCAAGCTCGCCGCGCTCGAGCGCATGGGCGACAAGAGCGCGGCCAACCTCGTCGCCGCGATCGAGGCGAGCAAGCGCACGACGCTGGCGCGTTTCCTCTACGCGCTCGGGATCCGCCACGTCGGCGAGGCCACCGCCAAGGACCTCGCGCGCCACTTCGGCGCGCTCGACCGCATCATGGACGCGAGCGTGGACGAGCTGCTGCAGGTGCGCGACGTCGGCCCCGTCGTCGCGCAGAGCATCCGCACCTTCTTCGACCAGCCGCACAACCGCGAGGTCGTCGAGCAGCTGCGCGCCGCAGGCGTGCACTGGGACGAGCACGCGGGCGCGCCGCCGGCGCAGACGCTGCCGCTGGCCGGCAAGACGTTCGTGCTGACCGGCACGCTGCCCACGCTCACGCGCGACGAGGCCAAGGCGATGCTCGAAGCCGCCGGCGCGAAGGTCGCCGGCTCGGTGTCGAAGAAGACCGACTACGTCGTCGCCGGCGAGGCCGCCGGCAGCAAGCTCGACAGGGCGCGCGAGCTCGGCGTCGCGGTGATCGACGAGGCGGGCCTGCGCGCGCTGCTCGGCGGCGGCTGAGCTACGTATCATCTCCGGCCGCGAAAGCCCGCCCCGAGGAGACCCCGATGACCACGATCCCCGCCCGCCTGGCCGCCGTCGCGTTCGCCGCCGCCGTCGTCGCCGCCCCCGCTTCGGCCGCCTGCCTGAGCAACGCCGAGGTCGGTGCGATCGTCGACGCGTTCAACGCCCGCCAGCCGGCGCCGAACCCGCCCGCCATGAGTCTGGCCGACGGCGAGTGCTCGCGCGAAAAGCTGCTCGCGCTGCTGGACCACTACTACCGCGACCGCGTCGGCTACAAGGCCGGGCTGACGAATCCGGCGGTGCAGAAGCGCTTCAACGCCGACGCGCCGGTGTGGGGCGTGCTCTACGAGAAGATGCTGCTCGAGGACGGCGCGACCGTCGAAGCCGCGTTCGGCGCGCGGCCGCTGTTCGAGGCCGACCTGATCGTGCGCGTCAGCGACGCGCGGATCAACCAGGCGAAGACGCCCGAGGACGTGATGCGGTTCATCGACCAGGTGATCCCGTTCATCGAGCTGCCCGACCTCGTCGTGCAGGCGCCGCCGCAGCTCAACGGCGCGGCGATCGCGGCGATCAACGTCGGCGCGCGCCACGGCGTGCTCGGGCGGCCGATCCCGGTGCCGGTCACGCGCGGCGAGCGCTACGCGCTGGCCAACGCGCTGCGCGACATGACGGTGATCGTCAGGGGCGACGGCACCGAGGTCGACCGCGGGCAGGGCAAGGACGTGCTCGACCACCCGCTGAACGCGGTCGTCTGGCTCGCCGGCGACCTGGCGCGCCACGGCCTCGCGCTGAAGCCGGGCGACCTCGTCAGCGTCGGCTCGTTCTCGCGCCTGCTGCCGCCCAAGCCCGGGCTGAAGGCGAGCGTCGAGTACGTCGGGCTGCCGGGCAACCCGGTGGTATCGGTGTCGTTCAAGTGACGCCCGGCCGCCCGCGCGCCGCCGCCCGCGGGCGGCGTGGGTTGCGGCCGTGAACGCCGGCGAAGCGCAGACCGCGCTCGTGGTGGCGGTCTTCGCGATCGTCTACTTCGGGATGATCCTCGGCGGGCTGCCGAAGCTGCACCTGGACCGCACCGGCGTCGCGCTGCTCGGCGCGATCGCGATCGTCGGCTTCGGCGTCATGACGCCCGAGCAGGCGGCGCAGGCGGTGCACCTGCCGACGATCGTGCTGCTGTTCTCGTTCATGGTGATCTCGGCGCAGATGCGCCTGGGCGGGTTCTACACCTGGGTCACGCGGCGCGTGGCGGCGCTGGACCTCGGCCCGGCGGCGCTGCTGGCGGTCGTGATCGGCGTCGTCGCCGTGCTCGCGGCGGTGTTCTCGAACGACATCGTGTGCCTGGCCGTCGCGCCGGTGCTCGCCGACGCCTGCCTGCGCCGCCGGCTCGACCCGGTGCCGTACCTGCTCGCGCTCGCCTGCGCGGCCAACATCGGCTCGGCGGCCACGCTGATCGGCAACCCGCAGAACCTGCTGATCGGCCAGCGCCTCGCGCTCGACTTCGGCGGCTACCTGCGCGAGGCGGCGGCGCCGGTCGTGCTGGGGCTGGCAGCGCTGTGGGCGCTGCTGGCCTGGCCGCTGCGGCGCGCCGCGCCGCAGCCGCCGCCCGACCCCGCCGCGCTCGCCGCACAGGAGGCCGAGTACCCCGCGTTCGACCGCTGGCAGACCGCCAAGGGCCTGGCGGTGGCGCTCGCGCTGGTCGGGGTGTTCCTCTTCACCGGCTGGCCGCACGACGTGGCGGCGCTCGTCGGCGCCGGCGTGCTGCTGCTGTCGCAGCGGTTTCACTCGTCGAAGATGATGGGGCTGGTCGACTGGGAACTGCTGATCCTGTTCATCGGCCTGTTCATCGTCAACGAGGCGCTCGCCCACACCGGGCTCACGGCGCAGGCGGTGCAGTGGTTCGCCGACCGCGGCGTCGCGCTCGGCGAGCCGGTGCCGCTGTTCGTCGCGACGCTGCTGCTGTCCAACGTGGTGTCGAACGTGCCGGCGGTGATGCTGCTGCTGCCGGTGGCCGAAGGCGCGCACGCCGGGCCGACGCTGGCGCTCGTCAGCACGCTGGCGGGCAACCTGCTCGTCGTCGGCTCGATCGCCAACATCATCGTCGTCGACGCCGCGCGCCGGCGCGGCATCGAAATCGACTGGAGGCGCCATGCCCGCACCGGCGTGCCGGTGACGCTGGCCACGCTCGCGATCACCGCCGGCTGGCTGGCGTGGCGGGCCGGGTAGCCGGGTCGGAAGCGTCGCCTACACTGATCACCATGGTCGAGTCCGCCGTCGTGCCGGCCGACCGGCCGTTGCGCCGGGTGGCCGTGCTGTTCCACCCGCGATGCGGCAGCAGCTGGCTGATGTCGCTGCTGCACCAGGTGCCCGGCGCGCGCGTCCACTACGAGGTGCTCGACACCGCCACGGCGATCCGCGACGGACTCGTCGAGCCGCGCGGCGAGCCGATCTGCTCGTGGCCCGAGCAGCTCGCGGTGCTCGAGCGGCTGCACGCGAAGGCGGTGGCCGCCGGCGCGTCGCTGCTCGCGTTCAAGGTCGCGCCGTACCAGTGCCTGAACCTGCCCGCGCTGCTCGCGCACCTCGACGCGACGGCGACCCAGCTCGTGTTCATGTTCCGCCGCAACCTCGTGCGCGGCGCGGTGTCGCAGCTCGGCGCGATCGCGCTCGCCCAGCGCAGCGGCAGCGCCAACGTCGGCGTGGGCGCCGCACCGGTGGATCGGCTGCGGCTCGAGCGCAGCGCGTTCTTCCAGCAGCTGTACGAGCTGACGCGCGAAGCTGGCGTGCTGCACGCCGCCCGCGCGATGTGCCGCCGGCCGCACCTGACCGTGTACTACGAGGACCTCGTCGCGCACCCCGAACTGCACCTGGCGGCGCTCTCGGCGCACTGGGGCGCGCGGCTGCGCGAGGCCGACCAAGGCCGCGTGCACCGCAACCTGGCGCCGACGCTGCGCGAGGCGGTCGAGAATTTCGACGACCTGTGCGCGTGGCTCGACGGCACGCCGCACGCGGCCGACCTGCACGACGATGCCGAGCGCGGCCGCGTCGCGCTGCCGCCGCTGCAGCTGCCGGCCGGCGCGCCGCCCGACCCCGAGATCGTCGCCCTGCACGCGCGCACGGCGCGGCTGCTCGCCGAAGC
This sequence comes from uncultured Burkholderiaceae bacterium, assembly GCA_938022295.1. Lineage (GTDB taxonomy): Bacteria > Pseudomonadota > Gammaproteobacteria > Burkholderiales > Burkholderiaceae_C > Calidifontimicrobium. The sequence goes on along the minus strand of CALIDR010000234.1, from coordinate 2,499 downwards.
CGCGGCGCGCGAGCGCGAGCTGAACGCCGCGCTGCGGCGACTCGAGGCGGACGTGCCCGTCCCGGCCCCCTGAACGCCAGTCGTCACCACGATCCACGCCATGGCCGTTCGCGAGATCCTGAAGATGGGCGACCCGCGGCTGCTGCGCATCGCGCAGCCGGTGCGGGCGTTCGACACGCCCGAGCTGCACGCGCTCGTCGCCGACCTGTTCGAGACGATGGCCGCCGCCCGCGGCGCGGGCCTCGCGGCGCCGCAGATCGGCGTCGACCTGCAGGTCGTCGTGTTCGGCTTCGACCGCAATCCGCGCTACCCCGACGCGCCGCCGGTGCCGACGACGGTGCTCGTCAACCCGACGATCACGCCGCTGTCCGACGACGAGGCCGACGGCTGGGAGGGGTGCCTCTCGGTGCCGGGGCTGCGCGGCGTCGTGCCGCGCTGGACGCACATCCGCTACAGCGGCTTCGACGCCCACGGCCGGCCGATCGAGCGCGAGGCCGAGGGCTTTCACGCCCGCGTCGTGCAGCACGAGTGCGACCACCTGATCGGCCGCCTGTACCCGACGCGGATGCGCGACCTGACCCGGCTCGGCTTCACCGACGTCCTGTTCCCCGACCTCGCCGCCGCGCCCGACGACTGATCCCCGGCGTGTAAAGCTGTGTGAACGCGGTCGGCCGCCGCGCCCCGGCGTGCGTTGAGGCGGTATCGTGGCCCTCCGGAGACGTCGATGAGACCGTGGTGGTGCGCCGCTCGCCCGCGCGTGGCTGCATGGACGGCCGCGTGGTGGGCCGTGCTCGTGGTCTGGGCCGTCGCGCTGCCGGCCGCGGCCGATCCGCCCGGGCGCGTCGGGCGGCTGGCCGACGCCGTGGGCGGCGTGTTCCAGGCCGACCCGCAGACCGGCGAGTGGCTCGAGGCGGTGCGCAACGTGCCGCTGGTCGGCGGCGACCGCCTGCGCACCGCACGCGACGGACGCGCCGTCGTGCAGGTCGGCTCGGCGACGCTGCGCCTGGCCGGCGACACCGAGGTGCAGTGGCTGCAGCTCGACGACGAGGCGGTGCGCGTCGCCCTCGTCGCCGGCAGCGTCGGCCTGCGCGTGCGCAGCGCCGAGGTCGCGCGCGAGTTCGAGATCGCGACGCCGCAGGGGCGCTTCCTGCCGCGCTTCGCCGGCCATTACCGGTTCGACCGCCGCTTCGACGCGCTCGGCGAAGTCGCCGCCGGCCAGTCGATCGTCGGCGAGCTGGTGTTCGACGCCGACGACAGCCGCAAGCGCATCGACGCCGGCCAGCGCTTCGAGTTCTGGCAGCGCGGGCAGCCGCCGGTCACCTACCACGCCGCCGTCGCGGCGACGAACGACGACTTCGGCCTGTGGCTGCTCGCCGAGGAGAAGGCCGAGCCGCGCGAAGTCGTCGCCACGCGCTACGTCTCGCCCGAGACGACCGGCTGGCAGGACCTCGACCGCCACGGCCGCTGGGACCGCCACCCGAGCTACGGCGTCGTCTGGGTGCCGGTCGGCGTGCCGGTGGGCTGGGCGCCGTACCGTTACGGCCGCTGGATCTGGGTGCGGCCCTGGGGCTGGACCTGGGTCGACGCTGCGCCGTGGGGCTTCGCGCCGTTCCACTACGGCCGCTGGGTCTGGTGGGGCGCGACCTGGGCCTGGGTGCCGGGGCCGTACGTCGCGCGGCCGGTGTACTCGCCGGCGCTGGTCGGCTGGATCGGCGCGCCGGGGATCAGCGTCGGCATCTCGATCGGCAGCGGGCCGTGGGTCGGCTGGGTGCCGCTCGCACCGCACGACGTCTACCGGCCGTGGTACCCGGTGTCGCCGCGCCACCCGCACTACCGCACGCCGCCGCCGCGGCCGGTGCCGCGCGACGCGGCCGTCGACTACCGTCACCTCGCCACGCCCGGCGCGCTGACCGTCGTCGACGGCGACGCGCTCGGGCGCCGGCAGCCGATCGGCGAGCGCGACCTGCGCCGCGTCGATCCCGACACGGCGCGCCGCATCGCGCAGCGGCCCGACGTCGCCACCGCACCGCCGCCATGGCGCCGGCCGCCCGACGCGCTGCCGCCGCGCCGCGCCGCGCCGGACGTCGCGGGCGCTCCGCCACCGCCAGCGGCGCTGCCCGCGGACAGGACGCCGCGCCGCGTCGTGCCGCAGCCCGAGGCCGCGTCGGCCCCGGGGCGCACCGACGCCGCCGAGCGCGCGCCGCGGCCGGTGCCGCGCGACGCGCGCGAGTACCGCGACGGGCGCGACGAGTGGCGCCGGCGCGACGAAGCCGTCGACCGCGCCGGGCGAAGCGATCGCGACGACGGCCGCGACCGCGGCGATCGCCGCGACGGCGCGCCGGTCGCGACGCCGTGGCCGGCCGAGCCGGGGCCGCGGCCCGCGCCGCCGCCGCGATTCGTCGAGCGGACGCCGCCGGCGCCGCCGGCCGAGGCGCCCGCCGCACGAGCCGCGCCACCTGCTGCGCCATCGGCCGCACCGCCGACCGCACGACCGGCCGC
>CALIDR010000233.1 GCA_938022295.1 uncultured Burkholderiaceae bacterium | reverse complement strand
GTCCAAGCCCGCACTGGCGGGCTTGGAGCCGCGGCCGTCACCCCCACACTTCGCGGGCGGTTTCGACGACGAGTTCGAGCTTGCGGCGCTGGTCCTCGACGGCGATGAGGTTGCCGTGCACCGTGCTGCTGAAGCCGCACTGAGGGCTCAAGGCAAGCTGCTCGAGCGGCGCGTACTGCGCTGCCTCGCCGATGCGCCGCTTGAGGTCGTCCTTCTTCTCGAGCTGGCCGAACTTCGTCGTCACGAGGCCGAGGACGACGACCTTGCCCTTGGGCAGGTAGCGCAGCGGGCGGAAGTCGCCGCTGCGGTCGTCGTCGTACTCCATGAAGTAGGCGTCGAGGTTCATCTCGGCGAGCAGCGCCTCGGCCACCGGCTCGTAGTTGCCCTGGGCGGCGAACGTGCTCTTGAAGTTGCCGCGGCACAGGTGCATGCACAGCGTCATGCCCGCCGGCTTCAGCGCGACGACCTTGTTGATGAACTGCGCGTAGCGGTGCGGCAGCTCGTTCGGGTCGTCGCCGCGCTGGCGCGCGGCCTCGCGCATCTTTTCGTCGCACAGGTACGCCATGTTGGTGTCGTCCATCTGCACGTAGGTGCAGCCGGCGTCGGCCAGCGACTGCAGCTCCTCGCCGTAGGCGCGGGCGACGTCGTCGTAGAAGTCGGGGTCGAGCTCGGGGTATGCGTCGCGGCTGATGCCGCCGCGCCCGCCGCGGAAGTGCAGCATCGTCGGCGACGGGATCGTCACCTTCGGCGTCGCGCCCGGGGCCAGCTTCGCGACCTGCGCCTTCAGGAACTCGAAGTCGGCACGCTGGATGTCCTTCACGTGGCGCACCTTGTCGACCACGCGCATCACCGGCGGCGCGAGTTCCTCGGTGCCGTCGGGCTTCCTGATCGTCACCGGGACGTCGGTCTTCACGCCGCCGAGCTGCTCGAGGAAGTCGATGTGGAAGTAGGTGCGGCGGAACTCGCCGTCGGTGATCGACTGCAGGCCGACGTCGCGCTGGAAGGCGACGATCTCGGCGATCGCGCGGTCCTCGACTTCGCGCAGCTGCGCGGCCGTGATCTCGCCGCGGGCCTTCTTCTCGCGTGCCTCGAGCAGGTAGGGCGGGCGCAGGAAGCTGCCGACGTGGTCGGCGCGGAACGGCGGCGTGGTGCGGATCGTCATGGTTCGTCTCCTCGGTGGGCCGCAACGTACCGCTGCATACAACGAGGGCGCCCGTAGAGCGGGAAAACCCTCGCTTTATGGGATCGACAGCCTTTGCAGCATACACTCTGTATACAACAAGTGCTGCGCCGATGGCCGCAATCGCCGACCTTGCCGACGCCGCCGGCGTCTCCCAGACCGTCAAGGCGCAGCTGCGCCTGCGCGAGCTGATCGTGGGCGGCGAGCTGAAGCCCGGCCTGCGCATCGCCGAGCTTGCGCTCGTCGAGCGGCTGGGCGTCTCGCGCACGCCGGTGCGCGCCGCGCTGGTGCGCCTGCGCGAGGAAGGGCTGCTCGAGGCGCTGCCCGGCGGCGGCTTCGTCGTCAAGGACTTCAGCGAGGACGACGTCCACGACGCGATCGAGCTGCGCGGTACGCTCGAAGGGCTCGCGGCACGGCTGGCGGCCGAGCGCGGCGCGAGCCCGGTGCTGGTGGCCGCGGCGCGCGAGTGCCTGGAGGCGATCGATGCCGTGCTCGCCGCGCCGCAGCTCGACGAGGCGGCGTTCGGCGCCTACGTGCAGTGGAACGGCCGCTGGCACGACCTGCTCGCCGAGATGGCGGGCAGCGAGCTGATCGCCCGCCAGCTCGAACGCGTGAAGACGCTGCCGTTCGCGTCGCCGAACGGCTTCGTGCGTGTCGGCGCCGAGCACCCGCGCTCGCGCGACTCGCTGCTCGTCGCGCAGGCGCAGCACCGCGCGGTGATCGACGCCATCGTGCACCGCGAAGGCGCGCGCGCCGAGGCGCTGATGCGCGAGCACGCGCGCATCGCGCAGCAGCACCTGCGCGACGCGCTGTGCAGCCACCGCACGCTGCAGCGCATCCCCGGCGCGAGCCTGATCCGCCGCCGCGCCGAGCGCTGAACCCAACCGCCAAAGGACTCGCCGACGTTCCCGAAGAACGCTTGGCGCGTCGCCTGCACGCCGGGCGGGATCGACGACGGGCCGCTCGGCCGCATGGTGTGCGACGAGCGCATCGTCTTCGACCGCGGCCCGCAGGGCCGCGTGGCCGCCCTCGAGGAGGGGTGCCCGCACCGCGGCGCGCCGCTGTCGCTCGGCCGCGTCGTCGTCGTGCCGCGCGAGCGCACCGCCGTGCAGGCGCTCGCCTACGCCGGCGTCGAGGTGCCCACCTCGTGCGAGCAGGGGGTGTGCGGCACGTGCCTGACGCGCGTCGTCGGGGGCGTGCCCGCCCACCGCGACCTCTACCCGACGCCCGAGGAGCAGGCGGCGAACGACCGCTTCACCCCTGCTGCTCGCGCGGCGCACCGGCGCCGCGGCTGGCGCTCGACCCGCAGCGCCGGCGGGGTCTACGGCCGCTGGCCCGGCAGCGGCTCGGGCTTGGCGTTGGCCGGTGCGGCCGGGGTGCCGGGCGGCGCCTTCGAGACCCGCGTGCGCCCGCCCGAGGTGATCAGCAGCACCGCGTCGCCGGGCTTGAACGCCTCGTCGCCCTTGGCCTGCACGACCGCGACGCGCTCGCCGCCGCGCAGCTGCAGCAGCAGCTCGACGGCGTCCTCGCGCGTCGTCGCGCGCTCGATCGTGTTGCCGACGACGGCCCCGGCGACCGCGCCGACGGTGGCGATCGCCACCGACGTGGCCCCGCCGCCGCCGCGCGTGCTGCCGAGCGCACCGCCGACGACGCCGCCCGCGGTGGCGCCGATGCCGCTTTGCGAGCCGTCGACCGTCACGTCGCGCACCGACAGCACCGTCGCGTCGCGCACCGTCGACAGCGTCTGCGCGTCGCCGCGCTGCACGACGTCGGGGCTCGTCGTCGAGCAGGCCGCCAGGCTCGCGGCGAGCGCGAGCACGATCAGGGCGCGGGTCATGGCTTCCTCCGGGGTCTGTCCGGGCAACGCGAGTCGCCCGCGAACGGTTGACCGCCGGCCGCGGCGACGGTTCCGCCGCTGCCGGGCGCCGGCAACGCTCAACCGTGCAGCCGGCTGCTGCGCGGCACGCTGGCGAGCAGGAACTCCATCTGGTCGGCGAGGATGCGCCGCCCGCGCAGGATCATGTCCTCGTGCAGGTTCGGCACGTAGGGCAGGTACAGCAGGCTCATCCGCGCCTCCTCGGGCAGCCGGTTGCCCTTGCGGCCGTTGCACGCCTTGCACGCGGTGATGCAGTTCATCCAGGTGTCGCCGCCGCCGCGCGAGGTCGGCACGATGTGCTCGCGCGTCAGCTCGTCGAAGTGGAAGCGGCCGCCGCAGTAGGCACAGACGTGGCGGTCGCGCGCGAACAGCTTCGGGTTCGACAGCGTCGGCGCCTGCTTCCACGCCCGGCTCGGGATCGCGCCACGCACCGCGATGATGGGATGCACCTCGATGCGCGACTGGCGCCCCGTCGTGCGCTGGATGCCGCCGCGCAGCACCTGGAAGGCGTCGCCGAGCGTCCACGCGACGCCGTCGCTGGCATAGATGACCGCGGCCTCGCGGGCCGAAATCCAGGCCTGGGGCCGGCCTGACACGTCGAGCTGCAACACGTCCAAGACGACAACCTCCGACACCCCTCGCGACCGCAGGAAACGTGCCGGCCGCAACCGCACGGAGATTAAACAATCCGCGCCGCCCCTTCAATAGCGAGCCCATGGGGTGCGGGCGCGGCGCCACGGCTTCATCACGGTGTCACAGCAGACCGCGCGTGGCTGCCATCAGCCGCGTCAGGCCGAGCAGCGCGTCGACGTGGGGCGTGGCCACGCCCACGCGCTGGCCGATCTCGCGCACCGCGCCCACCAGGCTCGCCAGCTCGAGCGGGCGGCCGGCCTCGGCGTCCTGCAGCATCGACGTCTTGAAGGCGCCGAGCTGGCGCGTCAGTGCCATGCGCTCCTCGGCCGTCTGCGCGATCGGGCAGCCGATGCGCGCGCCGATGGCGGCCGCCTCGTCCATCGCGCGGGCCATGAAGGCGCGCACGAGCTCGTCGTCGAGGATGCGGTCGCACGCCGCCCCGGTCAGCGCCGACATCGGGTTCATCGTCATGTTGCCCCACAGCTTGTACCAGACGTCGCGGCGCACGTCGGTGCTCGTCTCGACGTCGAACCCGGCGCCGCCGAGCAGCGCGGCCACGCGCGCCACGCGCTCGCTCGCGCCGCCAAGCGGCTCGCCGACGATCAGCCGCCGGCCGTTGTGGTGCCGCACGCAGCCCGGCGCCGGGCTGCTCGCGCTCAGGTGCACGACGCCGCCGAGCACGTCCGCCAGCGTGATCGTGGCGCCGATGCGGCCTTCGGGGTCGACGCTCGCCAGCGGCCGCTCGTCGGGCACCGGCGCAGCGCGCAGGAACCACCACGGCACGCCGTTCATCAGCGGCAGCACGAGCGGCCGGTGCGCGAGCAGCGGCGCCAGCGCGCCGATGCCGGCGACGAGCCCCGGGCCCTTCAGCGCGATCACGACGAGGTCGGCCGGCGCGAGGTCGGCGGCGCGGTCGCTCGCCACGAGACGCTGCACCGATCGCCCGCCGTCGGCCTCGTCGACGCGCAGGCCCCGTTCGCGTACCGCCGCCAGCGTCGCTCCGCGCGCGAGCGCCTGCACCGGCACGCCCGCGGCGAGCAGGCGCGCGGCGACCAGACCCCCGACGGCTCCGAGGCCGACGACCGTGACTCTCATCGGGCACTCCCCGGCAGATCGATGGCGCGATGGTAGGCGGCGGCGTTCGCGTGAGGGTAAACCCGCGCCGCGCGGGCGAACGGCACGGCCACGGCAGCGGCTCTAGGGTCGGCCGCCTAGAAAACCCGCGCCGCAGGGGCTGTGCGCGAAGCTCGGACTCTGCAGAATAGAACGACCGTTCGTTCCAGTCCTTGCTCCCTGCGCGTGAGAACCACCCCGACCCCCGCCACTGCCCACCCTGCCGAGGGCCCAGGCGCCGAGGGGCGCGCCGGCGGCCGTGCCGCGCGCGGCGCGCTGCACAAGGGCCAGCAGACGCGTGCCGCGATCCTCGACGCCGCGCTCGGCCTGGCGTCGCAGATGGGGCTCGAGGGGCTGTCGATCGGCGCGCTCGCCGAGCTGATGCAGATGAGCAAGTCGGGCGTGTTCGCGCACTTCGGCTCGCGCGAGGAACTGCAGATCTCGGTGATCCGCGAGTACCACGCCCGCTTCGAGGAGGAGGTCTTCTTCCCGGCGATGCGCGAGCCGCGCGGCCTGCCGCGGCTGACCGCGCTGTTCGAGCGCTGGCTGCGGCGCGTGTCGATGGAGATCGACTCGGGCTGCATCTACATCAGCGGCGCCGTCGAGTTCGACGACCGGCCCGGCCCGGTGCGCGACGCGCTGGCGGCGATGGTGCTCGCGTGGCACCAGGCGCTGGAACGCGCGATCGGCATCGCGATCGAAGAGGGCCACCTGCGGCCCGACACCGACACGCAGCAGATGCTGTTCGAGATCCACGGCCTGATCCTCGCCCTGCACCACGACGCCCGCTTCCTGCGCCGCCCCGGCGCCATCGACCGCGCGCGCGCCGGCTTCGCGCGCATCGTGCACCAGGCCGCCACCGCCAAGGGCCGCCGCGCCGACGGCGTGACCGTGGCGCCGGCGGCCTGATCGTTTCCGTTCCCTTCCCGTCTCCCGAGGAGTCGACCGCCATGCCCACCTACACCCCCCCGCTGCGCGACATGCAGTTCGTCATGCACGAGGTGCTCCACGCGGCCGACGCGCTGAAGGCGATGCCGCGCCACGCCGAGGTCGACGCCGACACGCTGAACGCCGTGATCGAGGAGGCCGGCAAGTTCGCCTCGCGCGTGCTCGCACCCTTGAACGCGGTCGGCGACCGCGAGGGCTGCAAGCTCGACAAGACGACGCGCGAGGTGCGCACGCCCACCGGCTTCAAGGACGCCTACGCCGCCTACGTCGAGGGCGGCTGGCCGGCGCTGTCGTGCGAGCCCGAGTACGGCGGCCAGGGGTTGCCGCTGCTGCTCAACCAGTGCCTGTACGAGATGCTCAACAGCGCCAACCAGGCGTGGACGATGTACCCCGGCCTCGCCCACGGCGCCTACGAGTGCCTGCTCGCGCACGGCACGCCCGAGCAGAAGAAGCTGTACCTGCCGAAGATCGTCAGCGGCGAGTGGGCCGGCACGATGTGCCTCACGGAGCCGCACTGCGGCACCGACCTCGGCCTGCTGCGCACGAAGGCCGAGCCGCAGCCCGACGGCACCTACCGGCTCACCGGGCAGAAGATCTTCATCAGCGGCGGCGAGCACGACCTGGCCGACAACATCGTCCACCTCGTGCTGGCCCGCCTGCCCGACGCGCCGCCGGGCAGCAAGGGCATCAGCCTGTTCGTGGTCTCGAAGTACCTCGTCAAGGCCGACGGGCGGCTCGGCGAGCGCAACGCGATCTACTGCACCGGGCTCGAGCACAAGATGGGCATCCACGGCAGCTCGACGTGCCAGATCAGCCTCGAAGGCGCGGTCGGCACCCTCGTCGGCGAGCCGCACAAGGGGCTGGCGGCGATGTTCGTGATGATGAACGCCGCGCGCCTGGGCGTGGGCAACCAGTCGCTCGGCCTGACCGAGGTCGCCTACCAGAACGCGGTGGCCTACGCGAAGGACCGCCGCCAGATGCGCGCCCTGTCGGGCCCCAAGGAGCCCGACCAGCCGGCCGACCGCATCATCGTCCACCCCGACGTGCGCAAGATGCTGCTGACCGCGCGCGCCTACGCCGAGGGCGGCCGCGCGGTGGCGATGCACACGGCGCTGCTGATCGACCAGGAGCTGCACCACCCCGACCCCGAGGTGCGCAAGGCCTGCGCCGACGAAGTCGCGCTGCTGACGCCGATCATCAAGGCGTTCTTCACCGACAACGGGTGGATCGCGACCTCGCACTGCCTGCAGGTCTTCGGCGGCCACGGCTACATCGCCGAATGGGGCATGGAGCAGTTCGTGCGCGACTCGCGCATCAACATGATCTACGAGGGCACGAACACGGTGCAGGCGCTCGACCTGCTCGGGCGCAAGGTGCTCGGCGACAACGGCAGGAAGCTCAAGGCGTTCGGGCGGCGGATCGCCGAGTTCGTCGAGGAGCACGGGGTCGACGAGCAGATGCAGGAGTTCGTCAACCCGCTCGCCGACCTCGGCGACAAGGTCACGAAGCTGACGACCGAGCTCGGCTTCAAGGCGATGAAGAACCCCGACGAGGTCGGCGCTGCGGCGGTGGACTACCTGCGCGTGTGCGGCCACCTCGTGTTCGCCTACTTCTGGGCGCGGATGGCCAAGATCGCGCTCGACAAGCAGGCCGGCGGCGACCCGTTCTACACCGCCAAGCTGCACACCGCGCGCTTCTACTTCGCCAAGCTGCTGCCCGAGACGGCGGGCCTCATCCGCAGCGCGCGCGCCGGCGTCGAGCCGCTGACGGCGATGGACGAAACGCTGTTCTGAACACGGAGGGCCGGGCGATGAAGCGACCGATCCTCGCCGCCCTGCTGGCCACGGCGTCGCTTGCCGCGGCGCAGGCCACGCCCGTCGGCCTGTGGCGCACGATCGACGACGAGACGAAGCAGGAGCGCTCGCACGTGCGCATCGTCGACCAGGGCGGTGTGCTGAGCGGCCGCGTCGAGAAGATCGCCGACCCCGCGAAGCAGGACGCGGTGTGCGACAAGTGCGACGGCGCGCTGAAGGACCAGCCCGTGCTCGGGATGACGATCCTGCAGGGCGTGCGCCAGGCCGAAGGCGCGGCGCACTGGGACGGCGGCACGATCCTCGACCCGAACAACGGCAAGGTCTACCGCGTGCGGCTGACGCCGAAGGACGCCGGCCGGCGGCTCGAGGTGCGCGGCTACCTCGGGCCGTTCTACCGCAACCAGACATGGATCCGCGTCGAGTGACGCAGCAAGGAGCAACGATGACACGATTCAAGGTGCGCAAGGTGGCGGTGCTCGGCGCCGGCGTGATGGGCGCGCAGATCGCCGCCCACCTCGTCAACGTGCGGGTGCCGGTGGTGCTGTTCGACCTGCCGGCCAAGGAGGGCCCGAAGAACGCCATCGTCACGAAGGCGATCGAGGGCCTGAAGAAGCTCAAGCCCTCGCCGCTCGGCGTCGCCGACGACGCGGTGCACATCCAGGCCGCGAACTACGACGAGCACAGCGAGCTGCTGCGCGGCTGCGACCTGATCATCGAGGCAATCGCCGAGCGGATGGACTGGAAGCTCGCGCTGTACGAGCGCATCGCGCCGTTCGTCGCGCCGCACGCGATCGTCGCGTCGAACACGTCGGGGCTGAGCATCACCAGGCTCGGCGAGGCGCTTCCCGCGGCGATGCGCGAGCGCTTCTGCGGCATCCACTTCTTCAACCCGCCGCGCTACATGCAGCTCGTCGAGCTGATCCCGACGCCGGCCACGCGCGCCGAGATCCTCGACCAGCTCGAGACGTTCTGCACGACGACGCTCGGCAAGGGCGTCGTGCGGGCGAAGGACACGCCGAACTTCATCGCCAACCGCGTCGGCATCGCGGGCATGCTGGCCACGATGATCGAGGCGCGCAAGCACGGCCTGAGCTTCGACGTCGTCGACGACCTGACCGGCAAGAAGATGGGCCGCGCCTCCAGCGGCACGTTCCGCACCGCCGACGTCGTCGGCCTCGACACGATGGCGCACGTGATCAAGACGATGCAGGACACCCTGCACGGCGATCCGTTCTACGCCACCTACGCGACGCCGCCGGTGCTCGCCGGCCTGATCGAGAAGGGCGCGCTCGGCCAGAAGAGCGGGGCGGGCTTCTACAAGAAGGTCGGCAAGGACATCCTGCGCCTGGACCCCGACAAGGGCGAGTACGTGCCGGCGGGAGGCAAGGCCGACCCGATCGTCGAGCGGATGCTGAAGAAGCCGCCGGCCGAGCGGCTGAAGCTGCTGCGCGAAAGCACCAACCCGCAGGCGCAGTTCGTGTGGGCGATCCTGCGCGACGCGTTCCACTACGCCGCGGTGCACCTGGCCGAGATCGCCGACAGCGCGCGCCACGTCGACTTCGCGATGCGCCGCGGCTTCGGCATGAAGCAGGGGCCGTTCGAGCTGTGGCAGGCCGCGGGCTGGAAGCAGGTCGCGCAGTGGGTGAAGGAGGACATCGACACCGGCAAGGCCCTCAGCAACGCGCCGCTGCCGGCCTGGGTGTTCGAGGGGCCGGTGGCCGAGCACGGCGGCGTGCACTCGGCGCACGGTTCGTGGAGCCCGGCGCAGCAGCGCTTCCTGCCGCCGACGCCGCTGCCGGTGTACCAGCGCCAGCTGTTCCCCGAGTCGCTCGTCGGCTGGAACCAGGCCGACCCGCTCGACGTCGGCACCGAGCGCTTCCGCAACGAGGACATCCGCGTCTGGACGCCCGACGGCCAGGTGCTCGTGGCCAGCATCACGTGCAAGCTGCACCTGATCAGCCCGGCGGTGACCGAGGGGCTGCTGAAGGCGGTCGAGATCGCCGAACAGGACTACGCCGGCCTCGTGATCTGGTCGCCCGACGACGTGTTCTCGGCCGGCGCGAACCTCGAGGCGCTGATGCCGGTGTTCATGAAGCACGGCTCCAAGGGCATCGCGCCGGAGGAGAAGAAGCTGCAGGACATGATGCTGCGGCTGCGCTACGCGCAGGTGCCGGTCGTGGCGGCGATGCGCGGCCTGGCGCTCGGCGGCGGCTGCGAGATCGCGGTGCACTGCGCCAGGCGCGTCGCGCACATGGAGACCTACGTCGGGCTGGTCGAAGTGGGCGTCGGCCTGATCCCGGGCGGCGGCGGGCTGGCGTACATCGCCCGCCGCGCGGCCGAGCAGGCCGCCGCGGCGCCGGGCACCGACCTGCTCGCGTTCCTGCGCGAGGGGTACCTGGCCGCGGCGATGGCCAAGGTCGGCACCAGCGCGCTGGAGAGCCGCAAGCTCGGCTACCTGATCGACGGCGACGTGATCGTGCCGCACAAGGACGAGCTGCTGCACGTGGCGATCGGACAGGTCAAGGCGATGGCCGACGCCGGCTGGCGGCCGCCGCTGAAGACGCTGTTCCCGGTCGCGGGGCGCTCGGCGAAGGCGACGATCCAGGCCCAGCTCGTCGCGATGCGCGACGGCGGCCAGATCAGTGCCCACGACTACCACCTCGGCAGCGCGATCGCCGACGTGGTCTGCGGCGGCGACGTCGACGCCGGCACGCTCGTCAGCGAGGAATACCTGATGACGCTCGAGCGCAAGCACTTCTGCGCGCTGCTCGATCACCCGAAGACGCAGGAACGCATCATGGGCATGCTGCAGACCGGCAAACCCGTTCGGAACTGAAGGAGCGACGAAGATGAGCAAGCAGATCCAGGACGCCTACATCGTCGCCGCCACGCGCACGCCGATCGGCAAGTCGGGCCGGGGGGTGTTCCGGGCCACGCGCCCCGACGACGTGCTCGTCGCCGCGATCCAGGGCGCCTTGAAGCAGGTGCCCGGCCTCGACCCGAAGGCGATCGAGGACGCCGTCGTCGGCTGCGCGATGCCCGAGGGCGAACAGGGCCTCAACGTCGCGCGCATCGCCGCGCTGCTCGCCGGGCTGCCGAACTCGGTGGGCGGCGTCACCGTCAACCGCTTCTGCGCGTCGGGCCTGACCGCGGTGCAGATGGCCGCCGACCGCATCCGCGTCGGCGAGGCCGAGGTGATGATCGCCGGCGGCGTCGAGAGCATGAGCATGGTGCCGATGAGCGGCAACAAGCCGTCGTTCAACCCGGCCGTGTTCGCGAAGGACGAGAACGTCGGCATCGCCTACGGCATGGGGCTCACCGCCGAGAAGGTCGCGCTGCAGTGGAAGGTCAGCCGCGAGCGGCAGGACGCGTTCGCGCTCGAGTCGCACCGGCGCGCGATCGCGGCGCAGCAGGCCGGCGAGTTCGCCGACGAGATCACGCCGGTCGACGTCGTCACGCGGCGGCCGAACCTCGACACCGGCGAGGTCGAACTGTCGACGCGCACCGTGGCCCTCGACGAGGGCCCGCGCGCCGACACCACGCTCGAGGCGCTTGCCAGGCTGAAACCCGTGTTCGCGGCGTCGAAGGACCCCACCGGCAAGGCCACCGGCATGGGCAGCGTGACGGCGGGCAACAGCTCGCAGACCAGCGACGGCGCCGGCTGCCTGATCCTCGCGAGCGAGGCGGCGGTCAAGCGCTTCGACCTCAAGCCGCTGGCGCGCTTCGTCGGCTTCGCCGCGCGCGGCGTGCCGCCCGAGATCATGGGCATCGGCCCGATCGAGGCGATCCCGGCGGCGCTGAAAGCCGCCGGGCTGAAGCTCGACGACCTCGGGTGGATCGAGCTGAACGAGGCGTTCGCGGCGCAGTCGCTGGCGGTGATCGACAGCGTCGGGCTGAACCCGGCGGTGGTCAACCCGATGGGCGGCGCGATCGCGCTCGGCCACCCGCTCGGCGCCACCGGCGCGATCCGCGCCGCCACCGTGGTGCACGCGCTGCGCCGCCGGAACCTGAAGTACGGCATGGTGACGATGTGCGTCGGCACCGGCCAGGGCGCCGCGGGCATCTTCGAGCGGGTCTGACCGGCGCAGGAGCACGAGGTGACCCAGCACATCAGGACGGCGACGCTCAACGGCGTCGCGACGATCGAGATCGCGCGGCCGGAGAAGAAGAACGCGCTGACGCAGGCGATGTACGCGGCGATGGCCGAGGCGATCGGCGCCGCGCGCGACGACCGCGCGGTGCGCGCGCTGCTGATCACCGGCCAGCCGGGCATCTTCACGTCGGGCAACGACATCGAGGACTTCGTGCAGCGCCCGCCGCAGGGCGAGGACAGCCCGGTGTTCCGCTTCATGCGCGCGTTGCTCGAGTGCGACAAGCCGGTCGTCGCCGCCGTCACCGGCGCGGCGATCGGCATCGGCACGACGATGCTGCTGCACTGCGACTTCGCCTACGTCGCCGACGACGCGCGGCTGGCGATGCCGTTCGTCGGCCTGGGCCTCGTGCCCGAGTACGCGTCGAGCCTGCTCGTGCCGCAGCTGATGGGCCACCGCAAGGCGGCCGAGAAGCTGCTGCTCGGCGACCCGATGACGGGCGCCGAGGCGGTCGAGCTCGGCCTGGCCAACGCCGTGCTGCCGCCGGCCGAGGTGCTGCCGCACGCGCGCCGCGTCGCCGAGCGCTTCAACGCGCTGCCGCCGGGCGCCGTGCGCGACGCCAAGGCGCTGATGCGCGCGCCGCAGCAGGCGCAGGTGCTGCAGGTCATCGCCGCCGAGGGCGAGATCTTCACCCGCCGGCTGCGCAGCCCCGAGGCGATGGAGGCGTTCCAGGCCTTCTTCCAGAAGCGCGCGCCGGACTACAGCCGGTTCTGACGGCCGCAGCGGACCGGCGATGAGCCTCGCGGCCAAGCTCGTGCTCAGCCCCGTGCTCGTCGCGCAGGCGCTGGCCACGCGCCGCCGCCTGCCGCGCCTGCCCGAGGCCGACGGGCCGCGCGAAGGCGTCGCGGGCACAGGGCCGGTGGCGCTGCGGCTGCTGATCGGCGGCGACTCGTCGGCCGCCGGCGTCGGCGTGGCGACGCAGGACGAGGCGCTGGCCGGCCAGACGGTGCGCGCCCTTGCGCCGCGGCTCGGCGGCGCCGTCGCGTGGCGGCTCGTCGCGCGCTCGGGGCTGACGACGGCGCGGTGCGCCGACCTGCTCGCCGAAGCCGCCGAGCCCTGGCGCGCCGACGTCGCCGTGTTCGCGCTCGGCGTCAACGACGTCATCGACCAGGTGCCCACGCGCCGCGCGCTCGCCGCGCGAGAGCGGCTCGTCGCGCACCTGCGCGAGCGTGCCGGCGTGCGGCACGTGATCTTCATGCCGCTGCCGCCGGTGCACCGCTTCCCGGGCCTGCCGCAGCCGCTGCGCTGGGTGATGGGCGCCGACGCGCGCCGCCACGACCGCGCGCTCGCGCGCTGGGCCGCCGGGCGCGACGACGTCAGCCACGTCCCGATCGACCTGCCGCTGGACCCGAAGGTGATGGCCAGCGACGGGTTCCACCCCGGCGAGCCGGTGTACCGCCTGTGCGGTCTCGCGCTCGCCGAGCACATCGCGACCCACGTGTGGCCGCGCCTTCGACGAGAGGACACATCCCGATGACCACGCTGCAAGGCAAGACCCTGTTCGTCACCGGTGCGAGCCGCGGCATCGGCCTGGCGATCGCCAGGCGCGCCGCCGCCGACGGCGCCCACGTCGTGCTCGTCGCGAAGACGACCGAGCCGAACCCGAAGCTGCCCGGCACGCTGTACTCCGCGGCGGCCGAGATCGAGGCCGCCGGCGGCCAGGCGCTGCCGGTGCCCACCGACATCCGCGACGAGGACGCCGTGGCCGCCGCCGTGCGCGCCGCGGTCGAGCGCTTCGGCGGCATCGACATCCTCGTCAACAACGCCAGCGCGATCAGCCTCACCGGCACTGCGGCCACGCCGATGAAGCGCTTCGACCTGATGTTCGGCGTCAACGTGCGCGGCACGTTCTGCTGCACGCAGGCGTGCCTGCCGCACCTGATCGAGGCCGGCAAGGCCGGGCGGAACCCGCACGTGCTGAACATGGCGCCGCCGCTGTCGATGAAGCCGCACTGGTTCGCGCACCACACCGCCTACACGATGGCCAAGTACGGCATGAGCATGTGCACGCTCGGCCACGCGGCCGAATTCGCGCGCCACGGCATCGGCGTCAACAGCCTGTGGCCGCGCACCGCGATCGCCACCGCCGCGCTGCAGATGATCCCCGGCGT